>JAKLDZ010000018.1 GCA_022703255.1 Myxococcota bacterium
CTCAACCTCAAGGTGAAGTTCCGCGAATCGTTCCGCCCCTTCGCTCCCGCCGTCCTCGCCGACAGCGCCGCGCAATGGTTCGACATGAGCCCGTCCACGCGCAGCCCGTACATGTCCTTCACCTTCCCGTGCAGGATGCCCGACACCGAAAAGCGATATCCACTCCCCGCCGTCACCCACGTGGACGGCTCCGCGCGCGTGCAGACCGTCGATCGCCCCGGCGAGCTCTTCGATCGCCTTCTGCACGAGTTCTTCGACCGCACCGGATGCCCGGTGCTCGTCAACACCAGCTTCAACGTCCGCGGAGAGCCCATCGTGTGCACGCCCGAAGACGCGTGCCGTTGCTTCCTGCGCACGAACCTCGACGCCCTCGTCATCGGGCACTTCGTCGTGCTGCGCGAAGAGCAGCCGGACGCTCCGATGCACGCGCTTCCACCCGAGGGCGCGCGATTCCCCCTGGACTGACGCACGGGGATCCTGCGCGCAGGAGGCGGAATCCCGCCATCTCACCGAGAACGCAACAGCATCGCCGACGGCGTCGTTTCGAGGATCTCCCACCCGCACGCTGGGTGCGTGGCGATGGCTTCCCGGACGTCGTCCGCCCGCCCCGGTCGGTAGTAGGTCACGATCGCATGCGTGGCCTGCTTCGGTTCGCCACCTCCGTCTCCGGCAACCACCGGGCGACAGAGCGCTCCTGTCTCCGAGTCGAACAGCGTCTTCTGAATCGGCTCCCGCCGATCGGGATACACGGAGACCGTCGCACAGCCTCCCCGTGACAGCAGACGACCCACCGGCCATCGCTCGGGCTCGCACATCGGCGTGCTGAATGCGTCTTCGCTTGCGCCCTCCGCTCGCGGCACGCGCTCGTCCAACCCCACGACCACCACGCGAGCCGCCCGCGCTTCTTCTCCGCCGCACACCGATCGGACCCAGCGCGGCGTCGTCTTCCACAGCAGCAGCTCGTCGGCACGCCGCGCGGACAGCGTGCGCCCTTCGGGAAGGCTGCACCGGTTGAACCCCGCTCCGGTGAAAGCCAGGCTCGCCACCATCGCGGTCGCACCGGCGGCGAACGCTCCCACGAGCAGCCTGCGCACGGATCGACCCGCAGGCTGCGCGAACCAGACGCGCGTCGCCAGATACCAACAGGGCACGACCAGGAGCTGACCGTACTTGACGTACCGGGTGAATCCCTCGCGATGGACGCCGATCGCCAGGAACTCGACGACGACGAACGCGAGGGCAGCCAGCTCGAGCGAGCTCGCGCGACGGCTTCGAGCGATGCGAACGGCTCGCACGACGGTGAGCACTCCGATGGAGTGGAGCGCGATCAGCAGCACGAGGAGGTTGACCGGTGCGTGCTCGAAGATGCGTCGGATTGCGATCCATGGGAGTTGCCAGAGCGGCGCCGATCCGGTCGCGTCGGCGCCCGTCAGCAGCGGCTGGTTGCGCATGCGATCGGCCAGATAGGCGCTCACCGCCGGGGCGACGGCGATCAGCAGCAGCAGCGCGAGAACGGCGGGAATCGCGAGTCGGGCGTCGCGACGCCTCGATGCGAACACCGTTGCGGCTGCAGCCAGCACGATCCCGCCGGCGATCGTCTCCGGTCGCGCGAATCCGATCAGCAGCACGCTGGTGACCAGCGCGATGCGCCCGGCATTCGTCGGCTCGCCTGCAACGTCACGCCACGCCAGGAGCATCGCCAGCGATACCGTGCAGAAGAACCAGAAGTTGAAGACCCCCAACGTCCCGAACAGGTAGCTCGGCGTCACCAGCAGCGTGCCGACCGCGAGCAGCGCTCGCAGGTCGATCGCTTTCCAGATCCACCGCTCGCCCTCCGCCCTCGGCTCTGCGATCACGAGCACCGCGAGCACGCACGCCGGCACCACGCTCGCGCGCGTGAGGAGGATGATCGCCTCGAGGTCGATCGGGACGACGGCTCTGGCGATCGCGATCAGGGCTTCGCCGGCGGCCCCTTTCCAGGGCTCCTCGCCTCCGGCCAGCTCCAGCAGCCCGCTCGAGTCGATCCGCGCCGGGATCAGGAACGTGGCCCCCCAGGCTGCGAGAGCCGCTGCGGCGGCGACCCACAGCACCTTGCGTTGCGATGGGTCCCCGAACGGATCGCGACGATACCCGCGCACCGCCAATACCGTCGTCGCGGCCGCCCAGGCCACCCACACGAACGGAAGGATCAGTGCGACCAGCCTCGGAGTGTCCATGGTGCGTTCGTCTCGATCGCTCGCGCATGATGCCCGATGCCGGCGAGCCGCGCCACTCCCCGCCGGGCTCAGGGAGCAGGTGCGTCGCCCGTGCGCAGCGCTCCTGCCACGCAGGTTCCGAGCTCCCGATACCCTTCGGCGTTCGGGTGGATGACGTCGTCGAACATGCTCATCCGACGCTCCAGCGGGAGCTTGCGGAACGCCGCCGCACAATCCACCGTTGTGACGCCCGGCTGTCGGGCCAGCTCGTCGTAGATCCCGGCGACGATGACCGGCACGCTCGGCGAGAAGGAGACCAGCGGCAGCATGGAACGAAACCGCTCCGCTCCGGGCATGCGCTCGAGCTCGCGAGCGTCCTGCGGCGCGCGCGTGTCGTCGAGGACGAACGGAAACTTGATCAGCACCACCCGTGCGCCGTCTGCCCGGGCCAGGTCGATCAGCTCCGCGAGGTGTTGCTTCATCGCGCTCATGGGTTTCGCCAGCGCTGCGGCGGGGTCTGCGGAGCGCGCCACCCGCGACAGGTTCCAGCGGAACTGGGCGCCCTTGGTCACCGTGTAGCCGACGTGCAGCGCCTTGCTCGCTCGCAGGAGCGCCATCTGCGTGTCGCCCATGTCGATCACCAGCGACTCGGCTGCCAGCGAGTCGGGCTTCCAGTCATCCATCGTCCATAGCCACAGGCCGATATCGTTCCAGGCCACGTACAGGGTCACCACGTCGGGCTTCAGCGCGGAGTAGATGTGACGGTAACGCGCAAGCTGGTGCCCGGAATGGGCGCCCGAAATGCCGGCGTTGATGACCTCGACACAGGCGCCGGGTTGCCCGGCAGTGAGGCTTCGCTGCACGACCGCGGGATACGCATCCTCGGTCTTCACCGTGTTTCCGTAGGTGGTGGAGCCCCCGAGCATCAGGATCCGCCGGCACCCCGGCTTCTTCTCCGTTTCGACCTCCGGTCCCCGCAGCCCGATACGATTGACGTGCGTACCGTCATAGTCGCCAGGAACCAGCACGAACCCCACGCGATCGTCGGCCTTCACCCACCCCCCCTCGCGCGGCATCTCCACCACACCCAGGATTCTCCGATCGACCGCGACGCGACACACGCCCTCCACGATCGCGAGCAGGACCAGCAGCACACCCAGGGAGAACGCGAGCTTCTTGCGTCGGCTCATCGCGCACCCGTCAGAACAGCGTGTAGATGAACGGGGCTCCGGCTGCGCCGAGCGCGAGGAACACCCCGACCACGACGAGCACGAGGATGATCGGCGTGAGCCACCAGCGTTTGCCGTGCCGCAGGAAGTCGACGAGGTCCGAAGCGATGCCGGGCGCCGGGGCCTTGGCCTTCTGCTCGAAGCTCTTGTCCTCGGGTTCCTGTGACATGGGCCTCAATACGGTCGGAAGTACCGATCCACGCTACGAGGCGCCTCGCGAGGAGTCCAGTACGAGTCGCCACCGGGTCTGCTCCGGTCGAGCATGCGCGCCACAACCCCCGCCGGCGTGATCAACCCGAAGTACACCACCGCGAGCAACACCCGGTTCGTCACCCACGCCATCGGCCACGTCAACACGTTGACCGCAACCAGCACCCGTCGCACGACTCCCGGCGCCACCCACGTCGCCAACTCGCTCGACGCTGCGACCGCGAGCAGCGTCCACCCGAGCACCGGCTGATTCCAGCGCAGCATCGCCAGCGCACCCGCGACCCCGGAAAACACGGGCAACCAGAGCGCACCGAACCAGCGGACGTGCAACGGTTCCGGATGCGTGTTCAGCTCGCTCACCGGATCGAGCCTACACCTGTAGCCGCGAGTCGTCGATCCGACGACGCTGGCGTGATCGCGTCCCTCAGTCCGCCTGGTCGCAGCTCACGGCTTTTGGAACGTGAGCACGTACTGGTACGGCAGCAGCTTCGTGTCCTCGGTCAGCTTCTTGAAACCTGCCTGGGTCGCGAGCGCGGTCACCTGCTCCGAGGGAATCTTCATCGACTTCGGCGGGCCCTGCGGCAGGTCACCGTCCTTGAACTCCACCACAATCAGTCGGGCTCCGGCGCCGACCTCCTGATGGATCTTCTTCAGCCAGCCGAGCTGGTCTTGCACGTGGTGCAGGACGTCGCACACGAAGACGACGCCAGCAGTCGAGGGAATCCTGGGATCGTCGGGCGCTCCCAGCACGGCTTGCACGTTGGGGATGCCCTCCGTCATCGCCTTGTGGTGGATGTGGCGGACCATCTCCGGCTCGATGTCCGACGCGATGACCTTGCCGCGCGGAAGCACCTTCGCGAACCGGAACGTGAAGTAGCCCGTCCCCGCGCCGACATCCGCCACGACCTCGTCGCCCTTCAGTCCCACGAAGCCGACCAGCTCATCGGGCTTCTGCCACGCCGCGCGTTCGGGGCTCTCCAGGAACGCCGCGTACTTCTTCACGTCGTCGAACGGCCTGTGCCCGTGGTGATCCGCTCCGGCTTCCCGCAAGGGACAATCGATCGGCGGGTGGGCCGGATCGTGCGCGTGCCGCCCCGACACGGCGGGCGTCGCGCCGGGCTCGGACGCCGCCACAGCCGGGGCCTGTTGCGCCGCCTTCGGCGATTCCTTGCACGCGACCAGGGAGGCGATCGCGATCACGCCGCACGCGGCGAGTGCGCCCGTTCCGGATCGTCTGGGCGCGAGAGCGCTCATGGCGATGGGCATAGAGGGGAGTCTGGGATTCTGCACGCCGGACAGCGTAGCCGGAGATCCGGGGGTCGCAACGTGCGCGGAGACGGAATCCTCGCTGCCCCTTTCCGGCAACCGGCTCGCGGGTGCGACTGTCACTCTGGGCGCGCGGACCGATGGATCGGACGGCCAACCGGTCTTCTCCTGGTAGCCTCGCTGCGGTAGTCTGCGCGTCCCTGCAACACCGGAGCATCCATGAACGTTCGCACCCCCCTGACCCTTCTTTCGTGCGCCTCGATCCTCGTGGCCTGCACCGCCCAGATGACCACCATGACCACCCCTCCTCCCCCGCCCGCAACCGCATCGGCCAGCGCACCTGCCAGCGCATCGGCGCCTGCACCTGTCGCCGCACCCAACCCGCTGCTGCTCCCTTGGGTCGGCCCCTACGGCGGCGTGCCGCCCTTCGACAAGGTCGCTGTCGACCAGTTCAAGCCCGCGCTCGAGCAGTCCATGGCCGATGCCCTCGCGCAGATGGATCGCATTGCCGCGGATCCGCAGCCGGCGACTTTCGAGAACACGATCGCCGCGATGGAGCGCGCCACCCGCGGCTTCGAGCGTGTCATCGCGGTCTACGGTGTCTGGAGCGCCAACAAGAAGTCCCCTGACTTCCAGAAGGTCGAGCAGGAGATGGAGCCGAAGCTGGCGGCCTTCTCCGACAAGATCACCCAGAACCAGCCCCTCTTCGCCCGCGTGCAGACCGTCTACGACGCCCGCGAGAAGTCCGGGCTTTCGGCCGAGCAGCAGCGCCTCGCGTGGAAGGTGTACACCGACTTCGTGCGCGCCGGCGCCAGGCTCGACACCGCCGGAAAGAAGCGCGTCGCGGAGATCAATCAGCGGCTCGCGGCCCTCTTCACGCTCTTCGGTCAACACGTCCTCGCCGACGAAAACGATCTCTTCCTCGCGATCGAGTCCGAAGCCGATCTCGCTGGCCTCCCCGCGTCGCTCCGAACCTCCGCCGCCGCGGAGGCCGAGTCGCGCAAAATGCCCGGCAAGTGGGTCATCCGCAATACCCGATCCTCCGTCGTGCCCTTCCTCACCTGGTCCGATCGTCGCGATCTGCGCGAGCGCGCCTGGCGCATGTTCGTCGAACGCGGCGACCGCGGCGGCGCCAACGACAACAACGCGATCATCTCCGAGATCCTCGCGCTGCGCGCCGAGCGCGCCAAGCTCCTCGGCTTCCCCACCCACGCGCATTGGCGTCTCGAGAACTCGATGGCAAAGACCCCGGAGCGCGCCATCGAGCTGCTCGAGCAGGTCTGGAAACCCGCCGTCGCCCGCGTGCGCCAGGAAGTCACCGACATGCAGGCCGTCGCCAACAAGGAGAAGGCCGGGATCAAAATCGAACCCTGGGACTATCGCTACTACTCCGAGAAGGTCCGCAAGCAGAAGTACGACCTCGACAGCAATCAGATCAAGCCGTACATGCAGCTCGAAAAGCTCCGTGAGGGCATGTTCTGGGTCGCCGGAGAGCTGTTCGGATTCCAGTTCGAGCCCATCACCGACGTCCCGGTCTTCGATCCCGACGTGCGCGTGTGGAAGGTCACCAACAAGGCGACCGGCGCTCCCGTGGGAGTGTGGTACTTCGATCCCTATGCCCGCCCCGGCAAGCGCTCCGGCGCGTGGATGACCGGGTACCGCAGCCAGCACAAGCTCGACGGCGACGTGCTGCCGATCGTTTCGAACAACGCGAACTTCATCAAGGGCAAGCCCGGGGAGCCGGTGCTCATCTCGTGGGACGACGCCGAGACGCTGTTCCACGAGTTCGGCCACGCCCTGCACGGGTTGTCCTCCAACGTGAAGTACCCCTCGCTCTCCGGTACCGAGGTCTTCCGCGACTACGTCGAGTTCCCCTCTCAGCTCCTCGAGCATTGGCTCAGCACCCCCGAGGTGCTCGGCAAGTTCGCCGTCCACGCCCAGACCGGCCAGCCCATCCCCAAGGAGCTCGTCCAACGCATCGAGAAGGCGTCCACCTTCAACCAGGGTTTCGACACCGTCGAATACCTCTCCAGCGCTATCGTCGACATGAAGCTCCATACCGCTGGCGACCAGAAGATCGACCCCGACGCATTCGAACGCGACACCCTCAACGCCTTGGGAATGCCCAAGGAAATCGTCATGCGGCACCGCACCCCGCAGTTCCTCCACCTGTTCGACAGCGACGGGTACTCCGCGGGGTACTACAGCTATCTCTGGGCCGACGTCCTCACCGCGGATGCCTATCAGGCGTTCGTGGAAGGCAAGGGACCGTATGACAAGGAGGTCGCGAAGCGCCTGCGCGACAACGTCTTCGCCGTGGGCAATACGATCGACCCGGCAGACGGGTATCGCAAGTTCCGGGGACGCGACGCCCGCGTCGACGCGTTGATGAAGGATCGCGGCTTCCCGGTGCCGCGCCCCGCGAAGACCGCCGCACCCGCCAAGATCATCCGCAAGAACTGACCTCCTCGTCCCACTCCGCGCCACGCCCCCCCCAAAGGCCCGTCGCTCGTCCCGTCCGTCTCGACCGAAGACGCAATCCCTGCGCGCTGCGGAATCCTCCTCGACCCGCTCGACATCCCGGTGCTAGGTTCGTCGTCTGGCGCAACGGGGCCGGTGAGGTGACGCGGTGGGCAGGTGGACTTCGGTACTTCGGGCTGTGGCGCTGGTGACGCTCCTGACCGGGTGCGGCGGACACGATGGCTCGGACATCCCGCACGCGGTGGCTTCTGACGCCGACGACTACTGCCGCAACTGTCACGCCGGGCGCGCGGGCGCTCCGAAAAGCTCGCACAACGGCCGGGACGGGTGCGCGTCCTGCCACGAGGTGGGGACGACCGGACTCTATCCGGCGAAGATGCCTCACGTCGGAGGCGACGAGGCCGACTGCGCGCTGTGCCATGCGACGGGCACAGCCGGAGCCTCCCGGGCCACGCACCTGTCCGAGACAGGGTGCTACTCCTGTCACCAGGCGCCGTCGTACGCCCCCTGGCCTCCACCAACTCCCCACTCGGCTTCCAGCACCGCCGACGCGACCTGCAACGCGTGCCACGGACAGGCGCACAACGGAGAGCGTTCCTCCTGCGTGACGTGCCATCGTCTCTGATTGCCGCAAAGGATGTTCGCCGTGAACAAGCCAAAGCAGAATGCCAATGGTGGGGGTGTCGGACGACGCGACTTCCTGCGCCTGTCCCTGGGCGGCCTCACGGTCCTGTGCTTTCCGTTGCAGGGATGTGGCCGCGATCCCGACGCCATCGCCGCCGGGCCCGCCCTGCCGATCGTGTGGATCGAGACCGGTATCTGCACCGGCTGCGGCTCCTCCCTGCTCGACTGCTATGCACCTCCGGTCGAGCTGCTCCTCGGAAAGCTGGAGCTCGGATTCCACGAGACCCTCATGGGGCACTACGGCGTCGGCGCCATGGAACACCTGCATGCTTTCGTGCAGGCCCACGCGGGCCGATTCGCGCTCGTCGTCGACGGCGCCATCCCGGTCGGCGCTGCGGCGCCCATGACGACCCTCGGCACCGACGCTCAGGGCATCGAGTACAGCGCCCAAGAGCTCGTGACCACCGTGGCCGCGTCGGCGGCTGCCATCGTCGCCCTCGGCGCTTGCGCCTGCTTCGGCGGCATTCCCGGCTCCGCGCCCGGCACCGGCGTGTACGTCTCGCTCACCGAAACAGTTGGCAAGAAGGTCCTTCGAATCCCCGGCTGCCCACCCAATCCCCTGTGGATCGGCACCGTCCTCGACCAGCTCGTGGCGGGGGTCACGCCCGATCTCGACGACCTCGGGCGTCCGAAAGCCATCTTCGGCAAGACGGTGCACGAGCTCTGCCCGCGGCTTCCAAAGTTCGAAGCGCAGTCCTTCGCAACCTCGCCCGGCGACCCCTCCAAGTGCCTTCTCAAGGTCGGGTGCAAGGGACCGATCGCCCGCGGCGACTGCCCCACGCGCGCCTGGCATGGGCGGTCGTTCTGCATCAAGGCCGGTCACCCGTGCATCGCGTGCACCGCTCCTGGGTTCCTCGACGCGAGGCCTTCCGTGGACGGCGTTCAGGTCGGAGAGGAGGGCTCCGCAGCGTCCCCCTTCTACAAGGAGCAGGGCTGATCCCATGGCAACCATCGTTGTGGACCCCGTCAGCCGCCTGGAAGGCCACCTGCGTATCTCCCTGGAGATCGACGCAGGCAAGGTCGCGCTCGCACGCTCTTCCGGCACCTCCTTCCGCGGAATCGAGAACATCGTCGGAGGCCGCGATCCCCGCGATGCCGCCCACATCACCCAGCGAATCTGCGGCGTCTGCCCCGTGCCCCACGCCGTCCTCTCCTGCGCCGCATTCGAAGCCGCAGCCGGCGTCACCGTCAACGACCAGGCGCGGCTCGTGCGCAATCTCGTGCAAGCCGCCAACTTCATCGAATCCCATCTGCTGAACTTCTACGCCTTCACCCTCCCGGACTTCGTCTCCGGATTGCCCACCACCCGCGGATGGAACGGCGCGAAGTCCCCTGCCTGGCGACCGACCCTCATGCTCGGTCGCCAACCCCTGAGCGATCACTTCCTCGCTTCGATCCACATCCGACGCGCCTGCCATGAGATCATCACCGCTCTCGCCGGCAAGATGCCTCACCCCGTAGGGATCGTCGCCGGCGGTGTCACCGCCCAGATCGCGGATTCCACCATCGCCGACCTCCTCGCCCTCATGAGCAGAATCCAGGCGTTCGTGGACGGAGCCTACGCCGACGACGTCGCGGCCCTGTGCGAGGACTTCCCCGAGTACGAGGACATCGGTGTGGCCGGCGTCGCGTTCCTCTCCTACGGCTCCTTCCCGCGGCACGACGGCACGCTGCTCTTGCCTCGCGGAGTCCTGCTGCCCGGGTCTGCGGCGGTGTCTTCTCTCGACGTGGCGCAGATCGCGGAGTCCACGGCGAGCTCGCGTTACGGGTCGGACAACGGCGGGCACCCTTCCGTGGGACGCACCGAGCCCGCACTCGACCGCACCGATGCGTACTCCTGGATCAAGGCACCGCGTCTCGCGGGCCAACCCTGCGAGGTGGGATCTCTCGCTCGCGCCGTGGTCGCCGGGCAGACCGTCGGACGCGGCGTGCTCGCGCGTCACCGGACGCGCCGCGCCGAAGCGTCCCAGCTTGCCGCCGCGATGACCGGCTGGCTTGGCGAGCTCGTTGCGGGGGAGTCGGGATTGCCCGTGTTCCCAAGCGTGCCTCAGACCGGAGCCGGCGAAGGGCTCGGAGAGGCGCCCCGCGGGAGCCTCGGACACTGGCTCCGGATCGACGGTGCCCTCACGAGCCACTATGGCGTCGTCACCCCGACCACGTGGAACGCCTCGCCGCGCGACGACCAGGGCCAACCCGGACCGATGGAGACCGCCATGCAAGGGGTCAGTGTCGCGAACGCCGAAGACCCCATCGAGGTCATTCGCATCGTGCACTCGTTCGATCCGTGCCTCCAGTGCGCCGTGCACTGAGGCGATCCGCGGGGCTTCGACGAAGAGCCCACGCCGTAGGATCCCGCACACCGCGTGGGTTGCTGCGCGCTGCTGCTTGTCATCGTGCGTCTCAGGGGACGGGCGCGGCCGGCGAAGTCGCACCCGTCGGACCCTCGAGAGGGTCGACCACCGGGATCGTCATCTTGCGCGTGAAGATGAGCTTCTCCGCGTTGGAGTAGTAGAGCTTGCGCAACACTTCCGGAGGCAGGTGAATGGCGTTCACCTTCCATCGCCCCTGGATCGGCGTCGGGTGATCGATGCTCTTCTTGTCGGTTTCGAAGAAGCGGTAGTGGGCTTCGTAGAACTTGACCGCATCCTCGAATCCGACGGGCGTCTCGGACACGGACCCCAACTGCCAGTGATCGGGGCCCACGGCCAGGTCCGTGCCGAACAGGATCCTGTCCTGGAACTTGAGAAAGAAGCGACGGGTCTTGTCCACCGGGTGACGTCCGATCTCGGGGACGCGCGCCGCGGTGTCCACGTACACGTTCGGGAGCGCGTCGAGCAGCCGCTCCATGTAGTCGAGGTCCTCGGAGAGTCCGAGGTGGATCAGCAGAAAGGTCGTGTTCGGATGACGCCGGATCAAGCGCTCCGTTTGCGCCCACAGCTCCATGAGCGGAGGGTAGTCCGCCCCGTAGAAGCTCCAGTCGGGCGCCAGCTTGAGCTCGTCGTACCGCTCGTTGGCGGGCGTCGGGGGCTCGAAGAACGCCTTCGGATCGCCCACGTGAATGGCAATCAGCGCGTTGAGCCGCGCCGCCCGCTGCATGATCGGGTCGAAGCGCGCGTCGTCGATGGGGATGAGACGCCCCTTCGCGTCGCGCGCGCCGAGCCCCATGGCCTTGAAGAACTTGATCCCTTTGGCACCGACGGCGACCTCCTGCTCGAAGCGTCCGGCTTCGAACTCGCCCCAGCCGGGGTCTTCCACGCGGTTCCACGAGACGTTGGCGAAGAACTCGAACTGGCCCTTCAGCCTGTGCTTGATCCCAAGGGTCGCCGCGAACAGGCGTGACCCCATGTAGCCGCCGTTCTTGTTGCAGAACTTCACCACGCCCACGCGCTGGAAGAGACTCAGCGCGGTGTCGATGGATTCGTCGAGCGGGGTGATCAGCGTGTGCGAATCGATGACAGGCCCGCGCTCCACGATCGGATCGGGCTTCGGCGCGGTCGGCTTCCGACAGGCGCCAAAGCAGGACACGCACAGCACGAGAGCCGCGATCCCCAGCCGGTGTGCCATCCCGCTCACTGCCTCCCCTCCGTCGAACCACCGCTCTTCGCTGCCTTCGACCGCACGTACAAGACCTTCTCGATCCTCGCCACCACGATCCCCTCGGCATCCGTCACCGTCACGTCGAACCGCGGACAGACCTTTCCGAGGTTGTCGGCGTCGCGACGGATCTCCCGAAGCTGGGACTCCGGAAGCTCGAAAACCGCAGTCACGGTCCCCCTGCCGGGCCGGACGAAGTCGATGGTCGCGGCCTTGTCCCACACGATGTAGCCGGGTCCGAGCCGCGTCATCAGCATCAACATGAAGAACGGGTCGCACATCGAGTACAGCGATCCGCCGAAGTGACAGCCGACGTAGTTCCGGTTCCAGCGGGTCAGGGGCATCTCCACTTCGATGCGGGACAGGTCGTGGGTCGCGTGCCGCACGCGCACGCCGGCGCCGAGGTACGGCGGGTAGAACCTCATGATGCGCGCGAAGCGTGCGGGACCGACGAGCTGTGCGACTCTCTGGAGCGGTGTCATGGAGCGCCGATGTTACTTCGCCTCTCCCCGGTGTGGAATGCCCGCACACCGGAGCCAGGGCGGGTCACGTCCGGACACCGCGCACGCGCCTGCATTTTGCCCCGTTTCGTACCCTCGTTGCGTTGCGTTCCATGGCGAGAACGGTACGCTGGGAGATCGTGAATCCACACTCCCTCGCTCCTCTGGGTCGCACCGCCGCACTCGCGGCACTGCTGGGTCTCCCTCTCGCGGGCGCATGCTCCTCCGAGACGGACTCCTCCGCCGATTGGAGCGTCTCCGACGCCGCGACCGACAAGGACTCATCCCCGATCAAGAACGACGCTGCGTCGTCCGGAGGCTCGGTCGGGGATGCGTCGTCTTCCGACACATCCGCACAAGGCGGGGCCGGCGGTGCTGCCGGCGAGTCCCAGGGCGGTGCTGCCGGCGAGTCCCAGGGCGGCGCTGCCGGAGAGCCCCCGGCTGGCACCGGCGGAACCACGCAGCCCGGCGCCGGAGGAAGCGCTGGATCCCCGGGCCCCACCTGCAAGCAGGCAGGAGGCGATCGCTGCAGCGCCACCGCGGCCGACTGCGCCGGCTTGTTCAAGGTCGCCTCCTCCGACTGCGCGGTCTGCTGCAAGGTCCCCTCCAACCCCGTGTTCGACATGTCCTTCGCAGACCCTTACATGGTCCGCAAGGGCGACACCTATTACGCCTTCGCCACCGGCTCTACCGTCCGCAGACGCTCCTCCAAGGACCTCGTCTCCTGGTCCCCCGTCGACAGCGCCATCTCCTCCGCCCCCTGGAAAAAGGCCGACGCGGGATTCTGGGCCCCCGCCGTCTACCACGCCAAGAACGGAAAGTGGATCCTCTACTACGCCTCCGAACGCAAGGGCGCCACCTCCCAGCACTGCATCGGGCGCGCCGTCTCCGGCACCGTCGACGGGACCTTCGTCGACAACGACACGGAGCCCTTCCTTTGCCGCCAGTCGCACTGGTCGATCGACCCGAGTGTCTTCCGCGACAACGACGGAAAGGACTACCTGCTCTGGCGTCAGGACACCGCGGACATGCCCTCGGGCAACGCGTTCATTCGTCCTCTCGACACGAACGGCAACCTCACGGGCGTCGAACACCTCCTCATCAGCAGGGCCAAGGCGGAGCCGTCGTGGGAGTTCAACAGCACCGGCGGCGTGCTCGAGAACCCAGCGATGATCCGGGGCGGCGGGTACCATCACCTGTTCTACTCGGGCTTCCGCTGGCAGACCGCCAAGTATGCCAATGGCCACGCGGTCTGCGACGCCCCCTTCGGGCCCTGCAACAAGACCAGCAAGGAGAACCCGTGGTTGGGCAGCACCGGCGACATGCTCGGCCCCGGTGGAGCCGACTTCGTGGAGGCCGCCGACGGCACCCGGTTCATCTACATGCACGGATGGCACGCGCCCAACGTCGGGGATCCCGACGGAGTCCGCAAGCTCTGGATGTACCGCCTGCACTTCAACGGCAAGGCGGCATCCATCGCCCCGATGTGAGCAGACGGCATGCCTCCGCACACCGCTTCCTCATCGCTCCGCTCGCGTTCCGTCGCTCCCAGGACACGCGCGGCCTCCCCCGCCTATCCCGCCCTGCTGTGCGCCGTCGCCGCCCTCGTGACTCTCTCCACCTGTCCCGAGGCGCGCGCCGACGACGCGGCCGATGCCTCATCGTCGGCCTCGGATGGGGCCTCCGATACGGAGACGGGCTCCGGGGTGGGCGACGACGTGCAGTACTCCGGATGCAGCGCGACGCCCTTCCGTGCCGGGCCTGCGCGCGAGGGCGTCCCACCGTTGCTCACCGCGGCGGCCCTGCTCGGGCTCTCGCGCAGACGCCGCCGCACTGAAAGATGACCGCACACGCACTCGCGCGTGTCGATGCTCCCTCACTCCCACACCACCGTGCGATAGTGCACCAGCGCCGCCGCTGACTTTCCCTCCGTGGCGAGCCCGTCGAAGCCGATGACGTGCCTTCCCCCGAGCTGCAGCTGCAGCCCGATGCTCGGCGCATATCGGATCATCGTGCCGTCCGCCCCCGTGAAGGTCTGCGCTCCCACGAAGTACCGGAAGATCGCGTCGTCGGGATGCTGGCCCGCAGCGTCGGGATCGTAGATCGCCCCCGACACCCCGATATGCGACGCGGGGAACCCGATCATCGACATCCTGTCGCCATAGCCGATGTCGGCTCCGAGGAACGAGAATCCCCCACGGAGATGCCCACCGGGGAGGCCCGCGTACCGGACGCTCTCCTGCGTCGCTCCGCCCCGCATCGCATCGGTCTCACTCTGACGATATCCGACCACGCCGAGCCCAACACTGTAGTTCGGGTGCTCGATCTCTCCCCATGCCTGCGCGAATCCCGTCCGGAAACGCAGGTCGCGCGTCGATTCCAGCGTGTCGTCGCGGTGCGTCTCCACCACCGAGCTCTCGCCCAGATAGCCCGCTCGCCCACCGATCCACGCGACCGTCTCCTCGGATACCGGCTCCTCCCACTCCGCCTGCGCGTACGCGTTCACGCCTCTTCGATCATGAACGGTGTAGTTCCCACTGCAGGACTTGTCCGAGCTCACCTTGTAGCGCGTGTCGCCCCCGCCGACACCGACTCCCGCCCAGAGTCGCCCACGACGCCCCGGAACCCGTGCGGCCCCCGGTGGCTCCGCAGTCTCGTAGCCAAGCGCACGCCGCCTCTCCTCGATGTCGTCTTCGTCCTCCGAGTCGCTCCCGATCCGCACCAGCTTCCCGCGATCGTGATCCACCTCGTACTGCCATCCAACCACCGCAGCATCCGACTGCGCTTGGGCGAACGCAGTCGCCTGCCACGCGACGGGCAGCGCGACCACGACCGATGCAGCGGCGATCGCGACGCGCCGGAGCGCTCCACGCGCAGAGACCGAGGCTGGCAGTTGCAGCGCCCCAGCTCCTGCCACGACCGCGGCCACCAGGAGCGCGCGAAGGAACGGCGTCTGGTTCACCGTGGGCACCCATCCCAACACCCACACGCCCAGATAGACCGCCCAGCCACGCAGTACGCCGAGGTCGGGACCGACCCCGATCCGCGGCGCCGAGGTCGCGATCCTTGCGCGCTCGCGACGCTCCAACCTCCACGCCAACACGGCGAGAGCCATGGAAGCGAAGGCCAGCATAAGCGTGTATCGCGGACCGATCAACGACCAACCCACGTTGACCATGCCACGGTATCCGTCGATCCACGCCCGCAGCCCGAGATCCCACGCCGCCGTCAGAGCAGCGATCGCACCATCGGACCGAAGGCGCCTGCGCAGGATCAGGAATGCGGGAATCCAGACCGCCAGACCCATCGTCTCGTAGATCGGATACGGATGCACCGGTCGCGACAACGACGCCTCGGCGTCGATCCACCCGAGCGCGTGGTGGAGCGTCCACGCACCACTCCCACTCGCATAGCGTATCGACCAGGGCAGGTCCGTCGGCGTGCCGAAACAACACCCATTGACCAGGCACCCCAGGCGCCCGACCGCCACGACCACGAGCACGCCCAGGGCGAGCTCCGCGATCGGTGGGCGTCGCGCGCCGAGCACGCGCAGCGCGACGAGCCACGCGGCGATCCCACCGACCAGAGCGCCGATCACGCTGGGGAGCAACGCCGTGCCCGCGGTGAGCCCGGCGACGAGGGCTGCGGTTGCGAGGAGAGCAACACGCCACGACGCTCCGCGCCGCAGCGCACCCCAGAACACCAGCGCCAGCAGGCACACCACCGGAAGGCGCCCGAAGACCGTCCAGGTGCTCACCGCAAACGGTGCGCTGCCTATGGTGTGCCAGGGCATGGGCGGATCGTAGAAGACGAGTCGCGGCTTCGCAAGCACAGTGCTGCCACGATCCCGCCCCGCGCCGCCGGCTTCACTTCCGGCGGGACCGCGAGCCGTCGAAGGATGCGCCCTGCCCCGCCCCCTCCTGCTGTTGCTGCAACCGCAGGACTCTTCGCGCGATCTCCGCGACAATCATCCACTCGGATCCACCAGCGCCATCGGGGTCGCGCCAGCGTTGTCGCCGACGCTCGCGCAATGTCGCGACCAACGCCGTCAGCGTCGGATCGTCGCGTCGCTTGTGATCGTGCCGCATCCCCTTGCCCTGGTTGCACCGCGCGCACGCCAGCGCGAGGTTCTCCAGATCGTCGCCCCCTCCGTGATGGCGCGGCTCGATGTGCTCCACCGTCACGCCCGGCTCCGGATCCCCATCGGGAGACACGGCTACGCGGGTGTTGCAGTGAATGCAGCGGCCCACCCAGGTTCTCTCTCCGCGTACCAGCCGCGACTCGAACGTGGCATCGGTCGCAACGATGGCCAGCACGCGGTGGCGTCGGGAGACTCGCACCGCTGCATTCTGCTCTCGCCGCGCTTCGACTCCAAGGGCCGTCCGCTTCGAAGTTCGTCCGGACTGAGCACGTCAACGAGCGACGCCAGCGTCGCCGACGGCCCGCGCGTCGTTCCCTACGCCGGCGAATCGAGGTACGCTCCGATCTCCCTGGAGGTCCTCTGATGAAGTCCGTGCTGCGCCGGTCCATTGCCTCTCTCGCCCTCGCCTCTGCCGCTTGCGCTGCCGGTTGCGCCGGACCGTCCGACGACTCCGCCGAAAGCATCGGCGCTTCGCGCCAACCCCTCACCGCTTCCGACCTCAATCCCCCGAGCACGCTTCTCCCCCCCGGCTCCACCTCCGTCGCATTCTCGATGAAGACCAGCGAGCCCGCCACGTGCCGGTATTCCGTCGCGGCCGATGCGGGCTACGCCGCAATGAAACCCTTCTCCGCCACCAACCCCACCACCGATCACGCAGTGACTTTCGAGGGACTCTCCTCCGATCCCCTGACGGTCAACAACGTGTTCGTCCGCTGCGACACCGATGCTGCGTTCGTGCTCCCGCTGAAGTACCGAAGCCTGTCAACGCCCAATCCCTCGTATCCACGCGTCGGCAACCTCTGGGGATGGTGGGGGGTGTTCAGCCAGGGCGCAGAACACGCGGCGCGCATCGATCTGTTCCTCGGCGCAAACCCCACCAAGGAGCAGGTCGCGCAGCTCCGACAGCTCAACCCCAACATCCTCGTCCTCACCAGCATCAACACTGTCGAGGAGGGCGCTCCGGGCAAGACCGGAATCCCCGAGAGCTACTACCTCAAGGACACCACCGGCAAGCTCATCGAGGTCTGGCCCGGTGCGTTCCGCGTCAACATTGCCAAACCCGAGGTTGCGCGCTTCAAAGCCCAGGAAGCCTACAAGACAATCGAAGATACGGGCTTCATGGCCGATGGCTGCTTCTTCGACAACTTCCTGCTGATGCCCTCCTGGCTCACCAAGGACATGTGGGGAAATCCAATCCAAGTCGACACGAACGAGGACGGGATCGCCGACGACCCGGCGGAGATGGACGCGGCGTGGAGGAAGGGTGCGATCCAGGAGCTCACGGAGTTCCGCAAGCTCATGCCGGATGCCTATGTCTCCGGGCACGCGATCTACCTCGACGCGGAGGTGGGCCCGTTCTTCAACGGCGAGGGCATCGGGTTCGATTCCTCCAACGTCATCGAAGGCGAGCAGGGTTTCCCCTCTCTGTGGAAACGCTACCAGGACTGGTGGAAGCTCGGCCGCCAGCCCGTCATCACCATGCTCGAATCGTCGACTCGCGACGACATCGCCTACGGATTCAGCTACGAGCCGTACAACGAATACCCGGCCTCCACCCTCGAGTTCGCCCGCACCTACTACCCCGACATGCGGTTCGGCCTCGCCTTCACGCTGATGGGAGATGGCTTCTTCTCCCATGAGATCGGCGACACCTGGCATGGCAACGACTGGTGGTACGACGAGCTCGACCATGACCTCGGCGAGCCCTGCGGCCCTGCGGCCCCGATCGACCCGCCGGCCGCCCAACCCGTCAGCTACGTGGACAACGGCGGTTTCGAGCAGCCGCTGGAAGGCTCCTGGTCGAGCTGGGTCAACGCTGCCGAAGGCGCCGCGGCCACGGTGCAGCTCGACAGCGCCGGGGCGAAGGAAGGCACCTCCTGCGTACGGGCAGACGTGACCCAGGCCGGCGCCGGCGTGAGCTGGCACGTCGCGATCATGCAGGTCGATCGCAAGGTCGAGAAGGGAAAGTCTTATGACCTCGTGTTCTGGGCCAAGGCCGACGCCGCGCACGAGATCGGGCTGTCCATCCAGAAAGGCAGTGCGGACTGGGACAACTACGGCCTCGGCCAGAACCTCACGCTCACCGCGGAATGGGCCCAGTACACCGCATCCTTCGAGGCAACCGCCACCGCCTCCGATGCCAGGCTCTCGTTCAACGTCGGCACGCGGATCGGCACGGTCTGGATCGACGACGTCAAGCTCGTGGATCACCCGCGCGACGTCATGGTCCGCGAGTTCACCAAGGGCAAGGTCATCCTCAACGCGACCCGACAGCGGCAGAGCGTGGAGGCGGGCCTCGGGTTCGCTCACCTCGCGGGGGACCAAGCGCCGAGAGTGCAGTACCTGATCGACGACGACGATCCGGCATTTGCCGCGGACGCGGCCTGGAATCGAGTCGAATACGACAGCAAGGAATGGACTGCCGTGGGCCCCTTCTACCACGATTGGGGTCCGGCGATGCACCGCCTCGACGGCGCGGGAACGGCCGCGGAATGGTCCCTCGACGTCCGCGGTGACGACACGTACACGATCCAGGCGTGGTGGCCCGGAGGCCCCGACGCTTCCGGCTTCTCGAACAAGGCCACCTACGAGGTGCTCTCCGCCGGCAGCGTGGCCGCGACCAGAACGCTCGACCAGACCACGTCCGGCAACGAGTGGCATACCATCGCGGAAGTCCCACTCTCCGCCGCCTCCCCGGCATCCGTGCGAGTGCGCAACGAGGGACAAGGTGCGCTCATTGCCGACGCTTTGCACGTCTTCTCGAAGTCCAGGCTCAACGACGGCAAAGAGGTGGGCGAGCTCGAGCTTCCGCCCATGGATGGCATCGTGTTGCGAAGGGTCTCCGGACAGCCTTGCGTGCCTGCCGCCGGAGGCTCGGGTGGCTCCGCGGGCGCGGGCGCGGATGGCGGTCCCGACAGCGGTGCAGCAGCGGGCGGCACCACGGGAGACTCCGGTCTGCCGTCGGAGGGAGAGGCCGGGGAATCGGACGACGGCGGATGCGGTTGCCGTGTCGTCGGGGGAGCATCGTCGCGTCCTGCAGCCTGGCCTGGGTTCTCCCTCGCGCTCCTGGGGTCGTGGCTCGGGTTGCGTCGCCGGGCTCGACCCCGGCGACGGGGGCTCGGCGCGGGATGAAAGTCGCGCTCATTCGCCCCAGCTTCGGCCACGATCGCGCTCACCGGGGATATCGGAGTCCCGCGCGGCTCGAACCCCTCGAGCTCGCGAACCTCGCGGGTCTCACGCCGCGAGGAATATCGTTGCGCGCGTTCGACGAGCGCATCGAGCCGATTGCGTATGACGAGCCGACGGACCTTGCAGCGTTGTCGGTGTGCACGTTCTCGGCGCGGCGAGCCTACGAGATCGCGGAACAGTACCGTGCCCGCGGGGTGCCGGTGGTCATGGGCGGCTATCACCCCACGCTCGTGCCCGACGAGGCGGAGCAGCACGCGGACGCCGTAGCGGTGGGCGACGCCGAGCACACGTGGCCGGCCATCCTGGAGGACTTCGCGGCCGGCAAGCTGCGCCGCCGCTACGAGCCTCCGACGCGCGCACCCGCCTCCCCCATCCGCCCGGATCGCTCGGTGCTCCGGGGCAAACGCTACGCCCCGCTGCACCTCGTGCAGTTCAGCCGCGGTTGCCGCAGAAGCTGCGAGTTCTGCGCAATCCGCGCCTTCTACGGCGGAGCCACCGCCTGCCGCAGCGTGGCCGATGTCGTCGACGAGCTGCGCGCGCTGCACGCCCGCCGCGTCTTCTTCGTCGATGACAACATCGCCTCCAACCTCGACGCCTTCAAGGCGCTCCTGGAAGCGATCATTCCGCTTCGTCTCCGATGGACCACACAGATCGACATCCGGTTCGCGGACGACCCGGAGCTCCTCGAGCTGGTGCGTCGCAGCGGCTGTCAAAGCCTCGTCATCGGCTTCGAATCCCTCGACGAGACGAACCTTCGCCAGATGGGCAAGGCCTGGAACAAGGTGGCGACCTACGAGCGGCAGCTCGCGCGCCTGCGCGAATCCCGCATCATGATCTATGGGACCTTCGTCTTCGGCTACGACGCCGATGACCCCGGGGTGTTCGATCGGACGCTCGAGTTCGCGCTGCGGCAGGGGCTGTACATCGCCAACTTCAACCCCCTCCAGCCCTTCCCGGGGACTCCGTTGTACGACCGCATGGCGAAGGAGAAGCGGCTCGTGTTCGATGCTTGGTGGCTGAGCGAGGACTACGGCTGGCACCAGGCGCTGATCGAGCCGCGGGGAATGACACGCCAACAGTTGACCGACGGGTGTCGGCGCTGCAGGGAGCGATTCAACTCCTTCTCCGGCATGGCGTCCCGATTCCTCAGGTCCCCGGCCCACACCCGCGTGCTCGACAACGCCGCGGTCTTCTGGGCCACCAACGTCGTTTCGAAGCTCGACATCCAGGCCAAGTCCGGTCTCCGGCTCGGCTCCCGAGGAGGTACTCCGTGAGAGTCCTGTTCGTGAAGCCCAACATGGGCCTCGTCGACGGCAAGCCGTACCACGACCGGGGCCGCATGGAGCCGTTGACCTTCGCTGTCCTCAAGGGCTTCACCCCGGCGCGACACCAGGTTCACCTCTGCGACGATCGGTTCGAAGCCGTGCCCTACGACGAACCGTGGGACGTCGTCGGCATCAACACCGAGATCTATACCGCGCGTCGGGCCTACGAGATCGCCGACGGATTCCGGTCCCGAGGCGTGAAGGTGGTCCTCGGCGGCTATCACACGAGCATGATTCCCGAAGAGTCCCTCCTGCACGCGGACGCAGTGGCGCTGCACGACGCCGACGCCGTGTGGACCGACATCCTCCGGGACATCGAGGACGGTCAACTGCGCACTACCTATGAGGGCGTGGAGTATTCCGGTCCCGAGCTCCACGGAATCCGCACCGACTGGTCGGTGTTTCGCGGCAAGAGCTACCTCCCCGTTGCCCTCACCCAGTTCAGCCGCGGCTGCCCCAACCGCTGCGAATACTGCGCCACCGGCAACCTGTACTGCGGCGCCTTCGTCCACCGCCCCCCCAAGGAGGTGGCTGCGGAGCTGGAGCGCGACGGTCGAAGGTTCGTGTTCTTCGCCGACGACAACATCATCGCGAACATTCCCGCCGCCAAGAACCTGTTCCGCGAGCTGATCCCTTTGAACCTGCGCTGGACCGCCCAGGCCAGCCTCAACTTCGTCGCTGACCCCGAGCTGATGGACCTCATGCTCCGCAGCGGCTGCGCCGGCCTCGTCGTGGGATTCGAATCCCGTGACCCCCGCAACCTCGCCAGCATGAACAAGCGCGGCAACCTCGCCCACGGCTCCTACGACGACGTCGTCGAGCGCATCCGCTCCGTCGGTATCATGCTCTGGTCCGCCTTCCTCCTCGGCTACGACCACGACACCGTCGAGAGCATCCGCGAAACCGTCGACTGGGTCCTGTCGAAGAAGTTCGCCTTCGCCGCCTTCAACGTGCTCATGCCTTATCCGTCCACGCCCTTCTACGCCCGTATGCAGGCCGAAGGACGCCTGCTCTATGACGGGAAGTGGTGGCTCCACGACGACTACCGCTTCGGGTACACCGGCTTCCGACCCAAGAACATGTCTCCGGAGCGTCTCGCGGAGCTCGGCCTGGAAGCCCGCTTGCGCCACAACACCATGTTCCAAATCCTCCGCAGGGCAACGGATCGGAAGACGAACTGCAAGGACCCCTGGAGCCTGCTCACCTACTTCGCCTACAATCCGCTCTTCCGGGACGAGATGCTCAAGAAGCACGGCATGACGCTCGGCTATCGAGGTTTCGAGCGCTCCGCGAGCACCTCTTCCCCTCTGGATTGGTTCAAACATCGGGTCGTTCCCGACGACTTCGAGGCCCTCTTTCTCGCCGCTGGACGTCGGCTTGCGACCGGACTGACAAATCGTATCCGGAGCGGACGAAGCCGGGATTCCTGATCCGTCGCCCTCTTTCTCCCCATCCGCGCGCATGGTAGCTTCCAACCATGCGTTCGACGAGATTCCCGGTGTGGCCCTGTGCTCTGCTCGTGTCCGTGGCGCTGTCCGCATGCCTTCAACTCGCTTGCTCGAGCGACGAGGGAGGCGGAGGTTCCGTGGCACTCGACGCGGGGGATGGGGGCACGACCGAGGCTGCAACTCCCGACGCGGGGGTCTCGGACGGCGCTCTTCAGGACACGGGGGGCGATGTCACGGCGGACTCGGTGGCCGATCAGGGCCTTTCCGATTCCGCCTCCGATTCCGTTGCACCCGATGCCCCCGCCGCGGTCCCTGCCGTTCACTTCGTCGGCCGGCACGAATCGACCGCTCCAGGTCAAGCACGCTTCGGCTGGTCCGGAACCGGCCTCCTCGTTCGCTTCCAGGGAACCGCTGTCCGCGTCCGCATGGACAACCCCCAGGGCGCCTACACCGTCGTCGTCGATGACGCCGTCCAGCCGCCCCTCCAAACCACGCCGGGCTTCCAGACCTACACGCTCGCCGGCGGCCTCGCCCCCGGCGAGCACGTGGTGCAACTCCTCCGCAGGGTCGAAGGTCACGCCGGCGTCACCTCCGTCGACAAGGTCGAGATCGACGGCCAACTCCTCGCGCCTCCACCGGTGAAGCGTCGCATGGAGATCCTCGGCGATTCGATCACATGTGGCTACGGCAACGAAGGAGCGGACCAGTCCTGCCACTTCTCCTATGACACCGAAAACCACTTCCTCACCTACGGCGCGGTCGCGGCTCGCGCCGTCGGCGCGGAGCTGAGCACGATCGCGTGGTCTGGAAAGGGCGTCATCTTCAACTACGGCGACGACAAGGACCAGCCACTTCCCACGCTCTACGAGCGCACCCTTCCGACCGAATCCGGACTCTGGAACTTCCAGTGGCAGGCCGACGTCGTGCTCGTCAATCTGGGGACCAACGACTTCAGCACCGACGGTGATCCCACCGAAGGGGAGTTCGTACCGGCCTACGTCGCTCTGCTGGAGAAGCTGCGTTCGAAGTACCCCAACGCTCTGCTCCTGTGCACGGTTGCTCCCCTGCTCTGGGGTGACGACAAGACCACGTCCGACGCCTATGTCCAGAAGGCCGTCGATCAGCGCGTGGCGGCTGGGGACAAGCACGTGAAACGCATCGACATCTCCGTGGACGCCATCGGTCTCGGCTGCGACTGGCATCCGAGCGCGGCGACGCACGCGGCCATGGGAGCACGGCTCGTGACGGTGCTGCACGACGAACTGGGGTGGTGATCGAACGATCTGGTCAGGTGCGTTGCGAGCGGCGCGCGCGCACCCTACGGACGGCCACCTCACCGAAGGCGGCGCACAGGGCCAACGCCGCAGGAATCCCGAACATCGCGCCGGTGACGTACATCGTGAGAGCGATGTCGAGGAGCAGGTTGTCCTCGTTTCTCCCCAGGTACAGCAGCCACGGCGCCGGCCACGCGGTCAAGGCAATGGCGCCGAGGGGCGCGATCGTGAAGGCGCGCGCTCCCTGGCGCCTCAGCAGCGAGCGCCAGATGGCCAGGTCCACGGGCAGACACACGCCGCCGAAGAACAGGTAGGCCGCGGTCGCCATACCGGACAGGTCCGCCACCGGCGCTCGCGCTGCCACGAGCCCGGCCACGGCGCCGAGGGGGAGCAGGACCACCAGCAGGATTCGCGGGCTCCACGCGAGCTCGGGGCGCAATCGGGACCAGAGTCTGGCAAGCGCCCAGTGGACGATGGTGATGGTGAGCAGCACGAAGGGACAGGCCATCAGCACGGCCGCCCCGACCTCCACGCTGCTCGGCCCGCAGCCCGTCAGTCCGCCGCCGAGAGCGATCAGAAGCACCGAGGCGGCAGGCCGGCCTCGAAAGGTACGACTCCAGCGCTTGCCCTCCCCTTTCAAAACGCCCCCACCACGGCAAATCGCGGTCCGTGGAACACGTCCACCCCCCCAAACGTCAGCTCCCGCTTCTCACCCTGCTCCACACCGTTTTTGTCGCCCGGGCTGTTCAACGAAATCGACGAGTAGATCAGATCTCCGCGGTAGCTCGCTTGCGCATCGAGCTTGAAACGGCTCGCCGCGCCCGTGATGCGATAGCGGAACCCGAGCCCCATTCCCACGTTCGCGACAATCGCCGTCTTGTGGAACTGCTCGCGATTCTCCGGGACGTCGGAGCCGGTCTGATCGTACAGGAGGTAATAGGATGCGGGTCCCGCGCCCGCGAGGATGGCCAGGTCGAAGTACCAACCGAGCCTCGGACTCTCCCCGGGACCCCACCGGCTCGTCACCCCTCCCATCCAGTACTTCGATTGCACGGTCTGCGCCGGACTCTCGCGCACGAACACGTAGTCGTCCCGATCCGCGCTCGTGTTGGTGTCCCGCATCTCGTACAGAATCCGCGGCATCGAGTACCGCAGGTGCCTCGCCCCCAACACCACCTTCTCGATGTAGAACTTGCCCGCCGTCTGCGCGAACAGGAACGCGATGTCGTAGCCCACGTCCACCTGCGTGACCTGCATTTGCATGGGAGCCGTGCCCCATATCCCCGCATCCTGGTCCGTTCCAGGATCCACCCCCATCTCCGTCACCGTCCCGGTCGTGAACCGCGCCACGCGCACCGCCGTCTGCACCCCCAACAGCCCCAACCCCGCATCCAGGACGTCGCTCGCCTTCCCCTTTACCCCGAGCTGCTGGCCCAACGATCCGCTGTTCTCGATCGACCCGCCGCTGCTGAAGGCCCGGTCCGTCCTGTACCCGAGGTTCAGCTTCGCCGCGTCAGGAAGGTGGAACCAGTCGAACGCCACGTTCACGTTCCCGGAGACCATGTAGATCGGACGGACATCGTAGATCAGCCGGTGCGTTCGCCCCGTGAAGTCGTGCGTCGTGGTCTTGCTCGAGCTGGTTGACGATGCATTCGTCGATTGGGCGTCCTTGGTGAGCGCCGACTGCGAGAAGAACAGCGCCTCGCCTCCCGCATTCATGTCCAGCCGGAACGAATCCCGCGTGATTCCCGCGATCTGGTCGACCAGACTCTCCCTCAGCTTGAATCCCGGCGTCTGGTCCACGTCGTGCCCCCGCAGCTTCGCGAGACGCTCCGCCGCAGGCTCGAGGACGTCGTGCTGCCAGTCGAGACGCTCCTCCATCTTCGACAAGTAGCCCGGAAGCTCCGTCACGCTCTCCAGCCGCATCAGCTTCAAGGGACGTCGAGATCCCTCCTTGCCAATCGCGAGGGTCGCCCGCGCGGCCTGCACCACAATCACCGGGAGGAGCGCCAACGCCTCGAGCTCCAGCCGGTAGGCCACCGACACCGCCGTCTCCGCGTCGCGCACGATCTGCTGCTTCCGATCGTCTCCCGGCTCCGGCATCGTCTCCACCGCTGCAACCATCCGACGCTTCGCGTCGTCGAGACGCTTCTCCGCCGCGTCGATCTGCTCCTTGAGCGCGTCGTACTCGGCAAGACGCTCTCGCTCGGATGCGCTGAACGGCCTCGAGCCGTACACGGGAAGGCTCGGCAGCATGGCGGTCTTCTTCGCCTCGAGCTTCTCCAGCTCCTCGCGCATCCCGGCCGCGGCGTCCCAGTCCCGGACGAGCGATTCTCCCTTCGGGGTCAGTGAGGCCATCGCCGCGAAGATCGAAGCGAACTCCCCCGCGGGTTTCTGCTCTTGCGCAGGCGCACCGGCGTCGGCGTCGGCGTCCGCTCCCTCCGCGACCGCACCCCCTTCCCCGGTTCCCGCGTCGTCCCCCGGCTCCTGCGCGCGCTCTCCCTCGGCTCCTGCGCTGCTTCCGCGGGCTGCAGGCTTCGGCGCCTGCTCCAGAACCTCCTCCAGATGCACCCGGTACACCTTGACCAGCGGTATGTTGTAGTCCGTGTTGTCGTACGGGGCGCGCGACCGCAACTGCGATCGAATGCGATTCGCTTCCGCATCCGTCAACGGCAGCTTCCCGATCCACTCCGCCCCTGGCGTGTAGGGTGTCTCGATCAGAATCCGGTTCAACAACGCCGCCGTCACCGCGAGGTCTTCCGCCCGATCGATGGCCACGTGGAGCTTGGCTTCCTCGTACGTGTAGGCGCGATAGGCCCGAACGTTGTACGCGGTCGCTCCGCAGCCCAGCAGGGCTGCTGCCAGGATCGCTGCGCAGGCGGGTACGGCTCTGGACCTCGTCATGAGCCGCCACGATACGCTACCGCGCACGACCCTGCTATACCGCGTTCGTGCAGCAACCGTCCGCTTCGCATCCCCGAAGCCCCTGGCCCGGCCTCCTCGCGCTCGTCGCCTGCGCTGCGCTCTGGAGCCTCAACGGTCCGCTGATCAAGCTCCTGCACCACGCGGAAGTGCCCGGCATCACCATCGCCTTCTATCGCTCCATCATCGGCGGCCTCGCCTTCCTCCCCCTGGCCTGGCCGCGACGCTCAACCGCCCGCAAGGTCCCCTGGTACTGGCCCGCAGCGACCATCCTCGTCTTCACGATCATGACCGCGTCGTTCGTGATCGCCAATACCCGCACCACCGCCTCCAACGCCATCGTCCTGCAGTACACCTCTCCCCTGTGGGTCTTCCTGCTCTCTCCCCTGCTGCTGGGAGAACGCTCCAGCCGCGCGGAAGGCGCAGTCATGTCGATCGCCATGGCAGGCGTCGCGGTGATCTTCGCCGGAAACCCTGCCGCGGATCTGCCCGGCCTGGGCTGGGCACTGCTCAGCGGCTGGGGCTACGGAACCCTCACCGTCCTGCTGCGCAAGCTCCGCCCCGTGAGCCCCACGGTGGTCTCGGCCCTCAACGCCCTCGGCTCCGGAATCCTGCTCCTCGGCCCCTCCTTGCTCTGGGGACGCCTCACGCTCGACAAGCATGAGCTGGTCATCCTGCTCATCCTGGCCCTCGTGCAGTTCACCTTCCCCTACTTCCTCTTCTCCTGGGCACTGCAGCGCATCGGCGCACACAAAGCCTCCTTGCTCCTGCTCCTCGAGGTCGTGCTCAATCCGGTCTGGACCTTCTTCGCCGTCGGTGAGCGACCCTCCCACGCAACGCTCATCGGCGGCCCCCTCATCCTCCTCGGCGTCGCCAGCGCCATCCTCATCGGATCCCGCAAGGCCGCCCAGGGCTGAACGCACGATCGATTCGCGGTCGGGGATCGATCCGACCCTCGGGAGGGTCAACCGGTCCCAGGCCAGAAGACCGCGGCGCAGCACCCGGCATCTGCCCCCCATGCAAGCCCGAGGTGCAACGCATAGCCCGGCCAGATGCTGCGGCTCCTGAGCGCGATCCACCCGAGCACCCATGCACCCACCCCGGAGGTCACCCACTCCGCCGCCGGTGCGCCTGCATGATCCATCGCGCAGATCATCGCCATTGCGGGCAATGCCCAGCCGCCAATCATCGATCGCATCGCCACCAGCAACGCGCCCCGATAGTAGAGCTCGGTCGCCAGCAGAATGACGGCATAGGCCCCCTCCGCGACGAGAGTGCGCCTCCCCAATCCCAAACACGCGTCGCGATAAATGGGATACGCGGAGCAGATCGACGGAATCGCTTGCGCCGCCCCGACTCCGACTGCGATCGACACCAGCGGGCCGATCGGCCACCACCACCCGCCGCCCGGCTGACAGCGCGTTTAATACAGCCTGCGCCAGCACATGCGGCTGGGTGAAGGCCTGCTCAAAGCGCACATCCAGATGGTAGGTATGTGGCTGGTAAAAACCGGTCTCCCCCACCTCCAGCAGGGGAAG
>JAKLDZ010000180.1 GCA_022703255.1 Myxococcota bacterium
GTCGGTGGAGGAGTCATGCGGGGCATCGATCGAGGCGTCGGGGTCCGCATCGATGTCCGCATCGGCGTGCGTATCGGGCGACACGTCGGACGGGGCGTCGATGCCGGAGCCAGCATGGCCGTCGTCGGAGATGTCGGAAGGAGCATCGGGCAGGGCGTCGAAGGTGGCATCGGGCATGCTGCATGCGGGCAGGGAGCCGAAGCAGGAGGCGAGCAGCAGGGAGGAGAAGCGCGGGGGCATCGTGGCGGAGCATACCCCATTTGCGGTGTGGGGATATGGCTCGGCTTGTGGGCGGGATGCACCGCGAGGTGCAGGTGACTCGAGAAAATGCCGTGTTCTGTGGTTGCGGGTGCACCGGGTAGGAATTGCCGGGGAGGCGGGGGGCGATTGGAACAAGGCAATTCGCCCAGCGCCGTGTCCTGCGTTGTCGCACCTATTTCGGCCTGCGAATCGTTTGTTCTTCCACGAATCCATCGCGGTGGGGACAATGAGGGCCTGCGTGATGAGGAGGATTGGAATGTTGAGGGCCCGCTATTCCGCTGTCGCCAGTTGGGGAGGATTCGTCGGTCTGGCCCTGCTATCGTCCTGTGCCGGCAAGGACTCCGGAACTGGAGCGGGCGATGCCAGCGTGTCAGCCGCCCCGGGCGCTCGCCCCGCGGTGAACGTCGATGGCCCCACGAACGACATCGTCCGGCGAGTCGTCGAACGGTTCCAGGGGCGCGCTCTCGCAGCCGCCGCTGGGGATCCCGCGGCGGAGCAGGCGCGCACGACGCCAGTTCTGCAGCCGGGACAGGCCGAGGGATTCGACCCCGTGGCAGGCATGCTGGAGGCGCGCATCGGCGAGGCGATCGCGCGAGACTACGTTCATCCTGCGCGTGTCGAGCTCCCTGCGCAGGGTCGGGCTCCGTTCCGGGTGACCGACAAGAATACGGGCATGTGGATCGAGGTCACGCCGATGGGCATGGCCGACGCGGAGGCACAGGTTGCCGACGGCTATGTGATCTACCGGGAAGGGATGGCTGGGGCCCTGGGCCTGGCGGGGTCTGGGCACGTCATTCACCGCGTTCACGTGGGGGGCACCGAGGACTTCATCGAACTCGACCGGGCTCCTGCCACGGCCCAGGTGCGGTATCGCGTGCGGCTGAGCGACGCGGTGGCCGGTCTGCGCGTGGTGGACAACAACGTGGAGTTCGTGGATCAGGGCAATGGTCCGCGACTCAGGATGGCGGCGCCATACCTGTTCGATGTGCGGGCGCGGCGTCACAACGCCAGAGTCACGGTTCCCGACTGCAAGTTCGACTCGAACCCCGCTGCGCCGTGGGGCAGGCACCACACGCCGCCCGGCGCCCGCCTGTGCACGATCGAGGTGAGCTGGAAGGACGCCAACGTGGCGTATCCCGCGCTGCTCGACCCGGCCTGGACGACGGTGGCGAGCATGAGCGTGGTGCGTGCCAACCACACCCTGACCCGGATCTCCGCAGCCAAGGTCGAGCTGGCGCTCGCCGCGGGCGGAGAGAATTCGGGCGGGTTGTTGTCGTCGGCGGCGCTCTACAACCCCTCCTCGAAAACCTGGGCAGCGACCGGTGCCATGCCGTCGGATCGGACCCTTCACACCGCCACGCTCCTGACTGACGGCGACAACGGCAAAGTGCTCGTAGCAGGAGGCGCCTACAACGACTCGAACGCATCCACGGGGGCGCGGACGTACGATCCGGCGACCGGCGCCTGGACGAATGTCGCCTCCATGAAGAAGGCGCGCGTCTACCACTCTGCGATCCGACTCGGCGATGGCCGGGTGCTCGTGGCAGGCGGTTGCAGCACCTACCCGAGCTTCACGCTCAACACCAACGCGGAGATCTACGATCCCCCGAACAACACGTGGAACTACACGGGCAACCTGATCACGGCTCGCGCGGCGGGGACCCTGCTCCTCAGGGAGGTCTCGGGCTCCACCACCAAGGTGCTCTATGCGGGCGGAACGCCCGGCGGGCTGACCAAGTTCACCGACGTGGAGCAGCTCACGGTGACCGCTCCCAACTACGGAACCTGGAACGCGGGCGGCATCTCGCAGCTCCCGTCGGGAATGACATGGGCGTTGGGATTCGGGAGCGGCGCCGAAGCCAAGATCGTCGGGTCGGGCACGCTCGCGTACAAGTTCAACGACAACGCCTGGAGCGCCATCGGACCGACGACGAACACCTACCTGGTCCCGACGGGCGCCCCGCTCAACGCCACCGGAACCGAGTTCCTCGTCCTGTCGACCGGCGGCGCAGAGGTCTACCGGTCCGGCTTCCTCGTGGTGCCAAGCACGCCGGTCTCTCACGAGCGCGGCGCATCCGCCCGCATGTCCGACGGCAGCGTCGTGGCCACCGGAGGATACAACTCCACCGCGGGCACGTGGACGGCAACGACCCATGTCTTCCGTCCGCTGGCGCAGGGGGCGGCGTGCACGAACAACGGCGAGTGCGCGTCGAAGTTCTGCGTGGACGGCTACTGCTGCAACACGGCGTGCACGGAGCTGTGCAAGGCGTGCTCGGCTGCGAAGAAGGAGCAGGGAAGCAACGGCGTCTGCGGCTTCGTGGCAGCCGGAAAGCTCGGCGACAGCGAGTGCCCGAACGACGGGGCGGGGACGTGCGACCACAACGGTCGGTGCGACGGAGCAGGAGCCTGCCAGCTCTACGTCGCGGGGACCACGTGCGCGACCTCCAATTGCTCTTCGGGAACGCTCACGCTCCACCAGTGCAACGGCTCCGGCACCTGCGTGGACTCCACGCAGGGCTGTGATCCCTACGTGTGCCAGAGCTCGTCGGCCTGCTACTCGACCTGCTCCAGCGACACCGCTTGCGCTACTGGCCACTACTGCTCTTCAGGCACCTGCGTCGACAAGAAGGCGCAGGGCGCCTCGTGCACCGGCAACAACCAGTGCCTGACCAACTTCTGCGCAGACGGCGTCTGCTGCAACTCGGCGTGCACGGGCCTCTGCAAGGGGTGCACTGCGGCGATCAAGGGACCGGGCGGCGGCGCTGACGGCGAATGCGGATTCGTGGTCACCGGTGTGGACAACCAGGGTGAATGCGCGCAGGACCTGGCGAGCACGTGCCAGAAGGACGGCACGTGCAATGGCGCGGGCGCGTGCAAGCTCTGGTACAACGTGTCGTGCGGCTCGACCTGGTGTGACGCCAACACGCTCAAGGGGCAGATGTGCGACGGATTGGGCAACTGCGTCAATGACCCGACCGGCGGACAGGCGTGCTCGCCGTACCTGTGTCAGGGAAGCTCCTGCACGAGCCCGTGCGTGGCCGACTCGAGCTGCATCACCAACTACTGGTGCGGCTCAGGGGTCTGTCAGGCCAAGCTGGCGAACGGACAGCCTTGCACCGCGGGTTCCCAGTGCGTCAACGGCAACTGCATCGACGGCTACTGCTGCAACACCGCGTGCAGCGGTCTGTGCTACGCGTGCAGCGCCGCCAAGAAACACCAGGGCATCAACGGCGAGTGCGGGCCGGTGCTCTCCGGCCAGGATGACGACAACGACTGCGCGGTCGGCGCCGAGTGCAAGGAAGACGGCACCTGCAACGGCTCCGGCGCGTGCCGGATGGTCGTGTCCGGCGCCCCGTGCGGCAGCACCGTGTGCCTGGCAAACGCTGTGGCGGGCCAGCACTGCAACGGGCTCGGATCATGCGTCAACAACAGCTCGGGGACGGACTGCGCCCCCTACCTCTGCTCCTCGGGCGCCTGCACCACCCCCTGCGCCCTCGATGCCCACTGCCTCACGGGCCACTTCTGCGACAACGGCTCGTGCACCGCGAAGGTCGCCAACGGCACCCCGTGTACCAGCGGGTCGCAGTGCAGTACCGGCAATTGCGTGGACGGCTTCTGCTGCGATGCCGCATGCAGCTCCACCTGCCAGGCGTGCTCGGCGGAGAAGAAGGGAACCGGAGCCAACGGCGTCTGCGGCTGGATCGTGAAGGGTGCAGATCCTGACGAGGAATGTGCCGAGGGCGATCAGTGCGGAAATACGGGTTCCTGCGACGGCGCGGGGGCGTGCGACCTGCGCGATGCCGGGACGATCTGCGGAGCGACCCAGTGCGTGCTCAACAAGGTCACAGGGCAGGTGTGCAACGGCACTGGGCTCTGCATCAACGACGCCGTCGGCACCGAATGTTCTCCCTACCTGTGCAGCGGTGGCGCCTGCACCAACCCGTGCCTCTCCGACTCCCACTGCATCTCCGGCTACTCCTGCATCAACAACCAGTGCATCCAGAAGAAGGCCAACGGCGCCACCTGCACCCTCGACAACGAGTGCGCGCTCGGCAACTGCGTCGACAACGTCTGCTGCGCCACCGCGTGCTCCGGGCTCTGCAGCGCCTGCTCCGCAGCCATGAAGGGCGGCGGCATCGACGGCGAATGCGGCGGCATCGCCGCGGGAACCGACCCCCAGAACGAGTGCGAGGTCGAGGCGATGTGCGGCAAGGACGGCACCTGCAACGGCTCCGGTGCTTGCCGCCTCAAGGTCTCCGGCACGTCCTGCGGCTCCAGCCAGTGCCTGCTGAACAAGGTCACCGGCCAGGTGTGCAATGGCGACGGCCTGTGCGTCAACGACTCGGTCGGCGTCGAGTGCGGCTCCTACCTCTGCATCTCCGGCGCCTGCGCAAGCCCCTGCGCCTCCGACTCCCACTGCGTCCTCGGTTACTTCTGCGCCAGCGGCACGTGCACCGCCAAGAAACCCGCGGGCGGCGCCTGCTCCCTCCCCAACGAGTGCAGCACGAACAACTGCGTCGACGGTGTCTGCTGCAACTCGGTCTGCTCCGGACTGTGCCAGGCGTGCTCCGCCTCCAAGAAGGGCGCCGGCGCCAGCGGCGAGTGCGGCCCCATCGTCTCGGGCTCGGACCCCGACCTGGAGTGCGACGTCGAAGCCAGCTGCGGCAAGGACGGCACCTGCAACGGCTCGGGGGCATGCCGTCTCAAGCAGGCCGGCGTGTCCTGCGGGACAAGCCAGTGCGTGCTCAACAAGGTGACCGGCCAGGTTTGCGACGGCGCGGGTCTGTGCATCAACGACGCTGTGGGCACTGAGTGCGGCGCCTACCTGTGCAGCGGCGGCGCTTGCAGCAACCCGTGCGTCGCCGACGCCAACTGCACCGCCGGCAACTTCTGCATCAACGGGACCTGCTCCGCGAAGAAGGCCCTGGGGCAATCCTGCAGCCTTGCCAACGAGTGCGTTTCCAACCAGTGCGTGGACGGCTACTGCTGCAACTCGGCCTGCTCCGGCCTGTGCAACGCCTGCTCCACCGCAAAGAAGGGCTCGGGCGCCAACGGCGACTGCGGGCCGATCAACGCCGGCATCGATCCGGACGAGGAGTGCCAGCTCGAGGCGGGCTGCGGCCAGGACGGCACCTGCAACGGCGCGAGCGCCTGCCGCCTCAAGCTCGCCGGCGTGTCGTGCGGCTCGAGCCAGTGCGTGGGCAACACCGTCAAGGGCCAGGTCTGCGACGGCGACGGCCTGTGCATCAACGACGCGGTGGGCACCGACTGCTCACCGCACCTGTGCAGCGGTGGCGCGTGCATCAACCCGTGCATCGCCGACGCCAACTGCCAGGACGGCTACTTCTGCGACGGCGGGACGTGCGCCGTGAAGCTGGCGACCGGGCAGGCCTGCTCCGGCGAAAAGCAGTGCACCACCGGTTTCTGCGTCGATGGGTACTGCTGCGACACGGCGTGCTCGGGATTGTGCGCGGCCTGCTCGGCGACGAAGAAGGCAGGCGGCGCCGACGGCGAGTGCGGGATGATCCAGGCGGGCGGGGATCCCGACGACGAGTGTGCGATCGAATCGGGGTGCGGCGCTGACGGCACCTGCGACGGCTCCGGGACCTGCCGGCTGAAGGTGGCGGGCACGTCCTGCGGCGCGAGCCAGTGCTTGCTCAACAAGGTGACCGGCCAGGTCTGTGACGGCAAGGGCCTGTGCGTCAACGACGCGGTCGGCACCGAGTGCTCACCCCATCTGTGCAGCGGCGGCGCCTGCAAGAACCCCTGCGTCGCCGACTCCGACTGCATCAAGGACTACTTCTGCTCCGCCGGCGCCTGCGTCGTGAAGAAGGACTACGGCGAGGCTTGCACCCAGGACCTGGAGTGCGGCTCCGGTTTCTGCGTCGATTCGGTCTGCTGCAGCAGCGCATGCTCCGGCCTCTGCAGCGCATGCTCCTTCGCCAAGAAGGGCGTCGGCATGGACGGCGAGTGCGGCCCCGTCGAGACCGGCGCGGACCCCGATGGAGAGTGCGACGAAGAAGCGGGTTGCGGCAGAGACGGCACCTGCAACGGCGGCGGAAGCTGCCGTCTGAAGCAGCCCGGCGTATCCTGCGGAACGAGCCAGTGCACGAACAACAAGGTGACCGGCCAGGTGTGCAACGGCAGCGGCGCGTGCGTCAACGAGGCGAGCGGGATCGACTGCGGGCTGTTCCTGTGTACGAGCGGCTCGTGCAACACGCCGTGTCTCACCGATGCTCACTGCGTACAGGGCAGCTTCTGCCTCGATGGCTCGTGCGTGAAGCTGCTGTCGAACGGCAGCCCGTGCGTGGCGGGCAACGCATGCGCCTCCAGCTACTGCGCCGACGGCGTGTGCTGCGACAAGGCCTGCACCTCGCCCTGCAGCGCCTGCACGGCCGTTCTGAAGGAGTCGGGGATCGACGGCGAGTGTGGCCCCGTGCTCCAGGGAACGGATCCGCACAACGACTGCACCAAGGATCTGCCGTCGAGTTGTCAGCGCGACGGTGAGTGCGACGGCACGGGCACGTGCCGGCTCTACCAGGAAGGCGTGACCTGCAATCCGAGCTCCTGCTCGGGCAATCTGCTGGTCGCGCAGGTCTGCAACGGAATCGGGAACTGCTTGCCTTCGGCGGTCACCACTCCCTGCAGCCCGTACATGTGCTCCTCGGCCCTCGGCGCCTGCGCCATGGGGTGCCAGACCGACGCGGAGTGCTTCCCCCAGAAGGACTACTGGTGCTTCGAGGGCAAGTGCGAGCCCAAGGGGGCAGTCGGCGACCAGTGCACCGATGCCGCAGGCTGCGCGTCCGGCTTCTGCGTCGACAAGGTCTGCTGCGACACCGAGTGCGTCGGCCAGTGCCAGGCGTGCGACATCACCGGCTCCGAAGGGACGTGCTCCCTGGTGACCGGAGCCCCGCACGGCACCCGGCCCAAGTGCAAGGGAGAGGGGACCGCGTGCGAGGGCACGTGCAACGGAGCCCTCGACAACGAGTGCGAGTACAAGACCGGCGCCGTCTGCGGCTCCACGTGCAAGGACGGGTCGGAGACGCCGAAGCTGTGCGACGGCAAGGGTGGGTGCGCGGAGTCGACCTCGAAGCAGTGCTCGCCGTACCTCTGCGACAAGGCCGGTGCGTCGTGCATGACGACCTGCAAGGCCGACACCGATTGCACGACCGGATTCACCTGCGAGGTCGTCTCCGGCAAGTGCGTCGAGAAGGGCTCCACCTGCAAGAACGACTTCACCGCCGTCGCTCCCAACGGCACCGAGACCGACTGCAAGCCCTACAAGTGCTCGGCCGGCGCCTGTCGTGACGCCTGCTCGGTGTCCGGCGACTGCTCCGCCGGGTATGCCTGCTCGGGCAGCAAGTGCGTGCTCGAGCAGGGCGACGGTGGATCGCTCGAAGCGGGAGCCCCCGCAGTGAGCATCGAGCAGGACAAGGGCTGCGGGTGCAGCACGCCCGGTCAGTCCACTGGACGAAGCCGGGGCGTGTTCGCGCTTCTGCTGATGCTCGCCGCTTCCGCCCTGCGCCTTCGCCGCGCAGCCTGACCGCTCCTCCCTCATAAGCTCCGCCACCACCGGCGTCGATCCGGCGCCGGTCCTGCCGCGTTGACCGCTCCCCTGCCCTCCCCTACGCTCCGCTCGCCCATGCAAGCCGCACGATTCTGGCCGCAGCCCGCAGCGTGGATGCGTCCCGCGGTCGTCGCGGTGTTCGCGCTGCAGTTCGTGCTGATCGCGGCGCTGCTCGACGGCTTCCGGGCCTACGTTGCCGAGCCTCGCATGGTGATCTCGGCCGTGCAGAGTGCGCTGCTCTGGGGGCTGGTCGCGCTTCCTGCGGCGCGCTCGCGCCTCTGGCGTGGGGGGGCTGCCCTCGCGGCTGCGATGATCGTGGTGCTGCAGCTCGCTTTCCACGCCCGCTACGGCTCGTACATCGATGCCGAGGTCGTCCGCTCCACCGTGCGCTTCTGGGCGGACATCAAGCCCGAGCTCTCCTCGTTCCTGCCGACGCTCGCGGGACTCGTCGTCCTCGTGGCTGCGGCCGAATACGGCTGGCTGTCCTTGTCATGGAGAAACGCGCGCAGCTCACCCTGAGCGCCGCGCTGATCGCGGCCTCCTTCGCAGCGCCGTCGGCGTCGCGGGGCACCCCTGACCTGCGGCTGCTGCACGGCCTGCTGTGGGGACTCAAGCCGTCTTCCGCCCAAGCGGCCCAGAGCATCGCCGTGCCTCCCCTCCCCTCGCGGCGCGACCGGCTCCCCAACGTCGTGCTCGTGATGGGCGAAGGGGTGCGCGCCGACGTGGGGTGTCGCGGCTGCGGGGCCACGCCTCGGCTCGACGCGCTGCTGCCCGATCGAATCGAGCTGTCGGAGCTTCGCTCGGTCGCGACCTTCACCGTGGTGTCGATGTCGGCGATCACCACGGGGCGGGCCCAGGTCGTCTCGCGCCAGGAGCTGGTGTCGATGCCGAGCGTGTTCGACTACGTGAAGGCTTCACACGCAGCCGGCCAATCGCCCACGACCGCCTACTGGTCCGCGCACTGCCACCCGATGTTCGAGCGAGAGGACATTGGTCGCTCGATCGACTCGTACGTCACGGCCGAGACGCTGCTGGGAGATCAGGAGTGGCACGAGGATGCCGACGAGCGGCTGGTCGATCACTTCCTGCGAGAGCTCCCGAAGCTTCCGCGTCCGTACTTCGTGGTGCTGCACCTGGTGAACACGCACACGCCGTACGCGGTGGATGCGCAGGACGCGCCCTTCGTGCCCTGGGCGCGCGACTTCACGTGGGAAGGGATGCCGCGGCTGTTCAATGCGTATCGCAATGCGGTTCGCAAGCAGGATCGCGTGCTGTCGCGGGCACTGGAGGCGATCGTTCGGGGACCGGACGGGGACGACACGCTCATCGCGTACACGAGCGATCACGGTGAGGAGTTCGGCGAGCACAGGCAGATTCACCATGGCCAGAACGTGCTCGACACGCAGATTCACGTGCCCGGGTGGCTGGCGGCGGGCGCCCGAGCGCTCACGCCGCAGCAAGCGGAGCGCCTTCGGTCCAACGCCGGGGCGTTCACCACGCACCTCGACATCCTGCCGACGCTCCTGGATGCGTACGGCGTGCTCGACGCCTACGAGCTCGGGCCGTTGCGCGCTCGGTTCGAAGGCAGGAGTCTGCTGCGTCCATTGGAGCCGCAGCAGCCGATACCGTTGACGAGCTGCACGGAGACGTTTCCGTGTCCGTTCCGCAATGCGGGGGTATTGCAGGAGGGGTTGAAGCTCGAGGCGCAGGCGTGGGATCCGGGGTGGAACTGCTGGAAGCTGGGCGGAGGCAGAGAGCAGGCGACGGATCGCGAGGCGTGTCGTGCTCTGCAGGAGACGTCGCGAAAGTGGTTCCCGAAGCTGCCGAATGGCAGCGAAAACGCCGGGAGATGAGACGCTGCGATCGTGTCTTGTCGCCCTCGGCTCACGGGCTCCCGGCCGTGTAGTGCGCGAGGATTCTCTGCGCCGTCAGCGGCTTTCCGTAGACGGCGACTTCGTCGATCTCGCCGTTGAACACCCCCGCGTTGACCTGGTATGCGCCGATCACGAGCCCGTGGACTCCGTCGTACTGAATCGCTCCGCTCAGCGTGTCGTGAAAGCTCTCCGCACCATTCAGGTAGGTCCTCAGCAGAGTTCCGTCGTAGCTCAGCGCCACGTGCTGCCAGGCGCCCGCGACGATGCCGGCGAAGTCCACCCACGCATCTTTGCTCTTGGTCGCAACCAGGGCCGAGAAGCTCGTCTGCGCCATGTTGTTGCGCTGGATTCCCCAGGAGCCCCACGGCTCGGTGGAGTTGTCTCCGTACCACACGATCATCGAAAACGACGTCGCGGAGCCGGTCTGCCGAATCCACGCCTCTACCGTCACCGCCGATGCTGGCTCGAGGGCCGCCGAGCGGGGCACCGTGACTCTCGTGCTGTCGGTTGCGGAAAGACGCAGCGCTCGATCAGGGTCGCAGGCGATCGCCCCCGGCACGCCGAGAGTGCCACCCACGAACGTCCCGGTGTGCCCGTGGCCGGTCGCGTCGATTGCGCTCGGCCCGGTGCTCTCCCCCAGCCGCCAGTAGGCGATCGGACCGTCTGCCATCACCGTGCTCTCGTAGCTCTCCCTCGACGCCTCGCACCCGTCGGAGTCGAGCCCGTTGCAGTTGGCATATCCGGTCTTGCACACGTAGCCGCACACGCCCGAGCCGCAGATTGCATCGGCGTTGGCCGGCGCGCTGCACGCGTGATCGCACTCCCCGCAATGCTGCGTGCTCGTCAGCGTGTTCGTCTCGCACCCGTTCGCGAGGTTGCCGTCGCAGGCCCCCCACCCCGTGTCGCACTGCCCGATCGTGCACGCCTGTGTCACGCACAACGCGGTAGCGTGCGCGAGCACGCACCCGAATCCGCAGGCCCCGCAGTTGGCCTCGTCCGTCGCCGTGTCGATCTCGCAGCCGTCTGCCGCGACGCCGTTGCAGTCGGAGTAGGCCCCGACGCACTGGAACGAGCACTCCCCGGAGGAACAGATCGGGCTGCTGTTGAAGGGGCTGGGACACTTGACCCCGCACGCTCCGCAGTGCTGCACGGAGGCATTCGTGTTCGCCTCGCAGCCGTTCGAATCGTCACCGTCGCAGTCCTGCCACCCCGG
>JAKLDZ010000181.1 GCA_022703255.1 Myxococcota bacterium
CAAGCTCGGCGGCTACAACGCCATCGAGCGCGCGATCACCATCCACCCCGTCCTCGACAAGCCGTGGGTCCCCCGGTACTTCGTCGCCTTCGTCGTCTATCACGAGATGCTCCACCACGTGGTCCCCGCCTTCCGCGACGGCGGCCGCGCCAACCTCCACCCGCCCGCGTTCCGGGAGCGCGAGGCCCGGTTCCGCCTCTACGAACGCGCCCTCGCCTGGGAGCGATCCCACATCGGCCGCCTGCTCCGATCCTAGGCCTCCCGCAGGCCCCCGGGTCGATTCCTCTTCCGCCCCCGACGATTCGCTGTTGTGCTGAACATACGTCCGGCTCGACGCGCGCGCGGATCCTCGGCATTTTTCCGCACCGCTGCGTGCCGTGCGCAGCACGCCGGAGGCGTCCGATGACCGCGACCCGTCACGACAACAGCGCACATCCAGAGCCGCACAACGGCCACAGCAACGGCACCCATCCCGCTCGCGATCGCGATGTCGATCGCGGCGGAGAGACCGTCGGCCACGCGAAGTTCGATCTCGGCCTGGCGCCCGGCCAGTTGCCCCGTGACGAGATCCCGTGGAGCTACGGGACCACGCGCATCACCGCGCTCGCGCGCGATCCGGACTGGCTCTACGTCTACTGGGAGGTCACCGACGAGGCGATCGCCGAGGCGCGCGCGCGACTGGGCACCGGGGGTGCGGACGCTTGGTGTTGCCTGCGCGTGTACGACACGACGGGCAAGGTGTTCGACGGCACGAACGCCAATGCGTACTTCGACATCGCGGTGGATCGCGCGGCGCGCGAGTGGTTCCTGCACATCGGACGCCCCACCAGCGTCCACCATGTCGACATCGGCATGAAGAGCCGCGAGGGCTTCTTCCAGCACGTGGCCCGATCGGGGCGCGCCGAGGCCCCGCGCAAGAGCCCGTCCAAGGACCTGACCGTGGAGTGGATGTCCGTCGAAACGCAGGGCCCCGACGGAGAGCATCCCACGGCCCGCCCCTATCGCTCCCGTTTCGCCGGTCCCGAGCCGGTCGTGCAAGAGCGCGCGCCCGTCGCGGCCTTGCACCGTCCCGCGGTCACCCCGCCACCCGAGGTGGAGAGCGGCACCGTCCCCTCCGCGGCCACCCCGATCGTGCGTCAGTTCCCGGTGCAGGAGACGTGGGGCGGGCGCTGGACCGAGGGGCGTATCACGACCTGGACCGTGTCCGAGGTGCAACGGGCCGAGGTCCACTACTCGCGTCTCGCCGTGCCCTGGTTCTCCACCGCATGGCGCTCCGAATGGCAGGGCGAGGGGCGATCCTTCGAGTGGCTCAGCCCGCTGCACGCCCTGACCTGGTCGGGGTTCACGGGCAACATGTCGTGGGTGACGCCGGTCGAGGCCTACTCCTGGGTGGCCGGTCCCTTCCCCGTGCAGGAGGCGCCGCAGGGACGCGTCGAAGTGCGCTTCCTCGGTGGCTCCCAGGTGTGGGGCTCCGAGGGCGGATCGCACATGGTCGTGCACGGCCCATGGCGAATCACGATCCGGGGCGGACCGTCGCCGGCCGGGGTCGAGCGACGCGTGCTCGACACGTGGATGATCCACTGGGTGCGACCGACGGCGCCGGTGATCGAGCGGTATCAGAGCTACGCGACGCACGGCTGGATGTCGACGGTGACCTGGGAGCAGTTCGTGGCAGGGGCCTCGGAGAACGTGCTCTGGTCGTCGCGCGGCGGCAGCGAATGGTGGCTGATGGGCGCCTCGGAGTGGATGTACATCGGCGCCAGCGAGCTGCTCTGGATCGGAGCCTCGGAGGTCGCGTGGTTCGGTGCGAGCGCGAGCGCGATGGCGTGGCTCGGCGCCAGCGGCTGGGGTTGGCTCGGAGGCAGCGAGGTCGCGGCCCTCGGAGCGAGCGAGTGGGGGTGGGGCGGAGGCAGCGAGGTCCTGCAGGCCGGCGGCAGCGAGCAGCTCGGCCTCGGAGGCAGCGAGACCTTCGGCGCGGGAGGCAGCGAGTGGGCGCTCCGCGGCGCCAGCGAGCTGCTCTACGGCGGCGCGAGCGAGCAGTGGATCGCCGGGGCTTCCGAGCTGCTCGGCGCAAGCGAGTGGATCGGTGCGTCGGAGCGCATGGGCGCCAGCGAGCTGCTCGGAGGAAGCGAGTGGCTCGGCGGCACGGAGCGTTGGATCGGCGCGAGCGAATGGCTCCCGGGCCTGGGCGCATCGGATTATCAACCCGCGGGAGCATCGGATTATCAACCCGCGGGAGCGAGCGAGTCGCTTCCAATCGAAGCGGGCTCGGATGAGGAGGAGCGCTAGCCATGGCACACGGCTATCTCGCGATCGTACTGCACGCGCATCTTCCCTTCGTGCGTCACCCCGAGGCTCCTTCGTACATGGAGGAGGAGTGGTTCTTCGAGGGGATTACCGAGACGTACATCCCGATGCTGCTGGTGTTCGAGAAGCTGGCGCGGGACGGGATCGACTTCCGGCTGACGGTGTCGATGAGTCCGCCGCTGCTGTCGATGCTCACCGACGATCTGCTGAAGGAGCGGTACGCGCGGAAGATCGACATGCAGATCGAGCTGGCGGAGCGGGAGGTGGATCGCACGCACTCCGATCCGCGGTTCCACGGTCTGGCGCAGGTGTACCGGGATCGGTTCCACGAGATCCGGGACTGCTGGCGTCGCTACGACGGCGACCTGGTGAAGGCCTATCGCGCGCTGCAGGATGCCGGGCACATCGAGGTGATCACGAGCACGGCGACGCACCCGTTCATTCCGCTGATGGATCGGAACTGGGCGGGGATCCGGGCGCAGGTGCACGTGGCGGCGGATCTGTACGAGAAGAAGTTCGGTCGCAGGACGCGGGGGATGTGGCTGGGGGAGTGCGGCTACGTGCCGGGGGTGGACGAGCTGCTGCGGGAGGCGGGGATCCGGTACTTCTTCGTGGACACGCACGGCATCCTGTTTGCGGATCGGCGTCCGGTCTACGGCGTGCACGCGCCGCTGTATTGTCCGACGGGGGTGGCGGCGTTCGGTCGGGATGTCGAGAGCTCCAAGCAGGTTTGGAGCTCTCGCGAGGGGTATCCGGGCGATCCGAGCTACCGGGACTTCTATCGCGACATCGGCTTCGACCTGCCGATGGACTACGTCGGGCCGTACATCCATCCCGACGGCATCCGCACCTACACGGGGATCAAGTACTTCGCGATCACGCATGCGAAGCTGCAGGACAAGCGCCCCTACGACCCGTATGTGGCGTGGCAGCGGGCCAACGATCACGCCGGCAACTTCCTGTTCAACCGCGAAAAGCAGGTGGAGCACCTGCGGGCGCACATGGATCGCAGGCCGGTGGTGGTGTCGCCGTACGACGCGGAGCTGTTCGGGCACTGGTGGTACGAGGGGCCGATCTTCCTCGAGATGCTGTTCCGCAAGATGCAGTGCGATCAGGCGATGGTGGCGCCGACGACGCCGAGCGCGTATCTGGCGGAGTATCCGGCCAACCAGGTGGCGGTGCCCTGCCACTCCTCCTGGGGAGCGGGCGGCTACGGGGAGTTCTGGTGCAACGGGACCAACTCCTGGGTGTACCGCCACCTGCACGCGATGGGGGAGCGGATGAACGAGCTGGCGCATCGCTATGCGACCGCCGACGATCTGCAGCGCCGGGCTCTGAACCAGGCCGCGCGTGAGCTGATGCTCGCGCAGTCGAGCGACTGGGCGTTCATCATGAAGACGGGCACGACGGTGCCCTATGCGACGAAGCGCACCAACGACCACATCACGCGCTTCACGCGCCTGTACGACGGTCTCACGGGCGAAGGGATCGATCCGGTCTTCCTGGCGGAAGTCGAACGGCGCGATAATATCTTCCCGGACATCGACTACCGGATCTACGCATCCTGATCCCCCGTTGACGGCGCGGACGTCGCGGCGGGAACCCAGCGTTGTCGCCGAGCAAGCCAGCGCACATGTCAACCTCGCCACAACACGCCCTGCGCGTCCTGTTCGTCACCTCCGAGTGCACTCCGTTCGCCATGACCGGGGGCCTTGGCGACGTGTCCGGCGCGCTGCCGGTGGCGTTGCGCGAGCAGGGCCTCGACGTGCGCGTCGTGCTCCCGCTGTACCGCTCCGTGGACCGCGGCCAGCTCGAGGAGCTGCCCGGTACGCTGCTGGTTCCCACCTGGGACGGCGCGGCGTCGGCGCGCGTGTGGCGCGGATGGCTGCGCGCCGGCACGCCCGTGTACTTCATCGACTACCCCGGCTACTTCGACCGTCCGCTCATCTACGGTCCCAACGGCGGCGCCTACGGCGACAACCTCGTGCGCTTCGCGTTCCTGAGCCGCGCCGCCGTCGAGCTCACGCGCTTCCTGCGTTGGACCCCCGCCGTGATCCACGCCAACGACTGGCAGACCGCGCTGGTGCCGGTCTACCTCGACGCCTTCGAGCGCGCCTGGCCCCTGTCGGCCTGCGCCTCGGTCCTCACGATCCACAACATCGGCTTCCAGGGCGTCTTCCCCGTCGAGGATGTCGTCTTCACCGGGCTGACCAACGGCTCGAGCCGGGGCATCGAGCACTGGGGCTCGCTCAACCTGCTCAAGGCCGGCATCGAGCGAGCCACGGCGGTCACGACGGTGAGCCCGTCGTACGCGCGCGAGATCCAGACGTCGCAGTTCGGCTCGGGGCTGCAGGAGGATCTGCGCGCGAGGGCGTCGGACCTGACGGGCATTCTCAACGGCATCGACACGGTCGTGTGGGATCCGCGCTCGGATCCGCATCTCCCTGCCCACTTCGACGAGCGCTCGTTCGAGGCCAAGCGCGAGTGCAAGGCGGCGTTGCAGCGCGAGGCCGGCCTGTCCGAGCGCGACGACGTCCCGTTGCTCGGCGTGATCACGCGGCTCACGCACCAGAAGGGCATGGATGTGCTCGCCCGGGCGCTGCCTCGCCTGTTCGAGCTCGACGTGCAAATGGTGCTGCTCGGCGCCGGAGACCCGGAGATCGAGCAGAGCTTCGTCGAGGCCGCCAGGAGCCGGCCCGATCGCCTCCGGGCCTGGGTCGGTGGCTACGACAACGGCCTGTCGCACCGCATCGAGGCTGCGAGCGACTTCCTGCTGATGCCTTCCCGCTACGAGCCGTGCGGGCTCAACCAGATGTACAGCCTGCGCTACGGCACGCTCCCGATCGCCCGGGCGACGGGAGGGCTCGACGACACGATCGAGCAGTACGACGAGCGCACGGGCGCGGGCACGGGCTTCAAGTTCCACGATCTGACGCCGACCACGCTGTTCGACGTGACCGGGTGGGCGGTGTCCACCTGGTACGATCGCCCGCAGCACATCCGCCAAATGCGTGCGCGCGGCATGATGAAGGACTTCTCCTGGAGCGCCGCCGCCAGGACCTACGAGCAGCTGTACGTCGCGGCTTCCCGCCGCCATCGGGCCCCGCACGCCGTCGATTCCGTGCGCGCGCTGCCGTAGCGGCTTCGCGTCAACGTGGTGCCACGATCGCGCGCAGGTTGCGCTCGACGGCGTCGACGTCGACCGTGGTGTTGCAGCAGGGGCCGTTGGGGCGGTCGTTGAGGACGCCGACGACGGGCAGGGGGAAGATGTCCTGGATGCCGCTCACGAGGTCGCGTTCGCAGGCGATGGCGAGGACGGCGCGGGGGCGCAGGGACTTGACGACCTGGCGAGCGAGGGTGCCGCCGGGGACGACGGCGAGGTGGACGCCGAGCTGCAGGGCGATGCGGAGCAGGTCACCGACGGGGCAGCGTCCGCACTGCTTGCAGTTCTCGATCTTGTGGGTGATGCGGTGGTTGCACAGGTCGAGCTGGATGCAGTGGGGGACGAGGATCAGGACGCGATCGGGGCTGATGTGAAGGGAGCGGCCGCGGACGAGGTGGTTGGACAGCTCGATGAAGGAGCGTTCGATGCGGGGGCGGTCGAAGTCCAGGAGGCGGCCGAGGGTGATGACGACGGGGAAGAGCAGGTTGAGGGCCCACCAGGCGAGGCGTTGGGCGACGGTGAGGACGGGGAAGCCGAGGGCGGCGAGGATGATGAGGCCGACGCCGAAGGCGACGGCGAGGACGAGGAGGGCGAGGGCCGCGGCGACGACCCAGGGGAGCCAGGGGCTGATTTGGGACAGGCCAGGGGAGGCGAGGCGCCAGGCGGCGAAGGCCACGGCGCAGGACACGAGGAATCCCGCGAGGGTGAGCCCGAGGAACAGGCGTTTGCGGGGGCGTGCGGGCAGGATGGCGGACACCCGATAGTGCTAGAAGGGTCGGCGGTTCGTGGCAAGGGGCTCGGCGCTTCGCGATCCATCCTGGAGCGCGCCCTCCCGACGCGGTACAACCCCGTTCCGCGCTCCTCCCATGGATCTGCTGTACTTCGTCATCCTGATCAGCTCCCTGATCTTCGTGCACGAGCTCGGTCACTTCGTCGTGGCCAAGGTGTTCGGCGTCAAGGTGCTGACCTTCTCCCTCGGCTTCGGCCCGAAGCTGGTGCGCCTGCGCGGCAAGGAGACCGAGTACTGCATCGGCCTGTTCCCCCTCGGCGGCTTCGTGAAGATGCTCGAGGAGCGCAAGGACGAGCCGGTCCTTCCCGAAGACGCCCGCCGCACCTTCGACTCCCAGCCCATCTGGAAACGCGTGCTCATCGTCAGCGCCGGCCCCGCGATGAACATCGCCTTCCCTATCCTGCTGTACTTCGTCGCCTTCATGGGCGACCGCGCCTTCATCCCCCCCACCGTCGGCATCGTGCTCCCCGATCACCCTGCCGACGGCAAGCTCATCCCGGGCGATCGCATCATGGCGGTCAACGGCGAGCCGATCAGCACCTACGCCGAGTTCTCCCGCGCCGTGCGCAAAAACCCCGGCAAGGAGCTCCAGCTCCGCGTCTTCCGCGACCTCGGCTACGTCTCCGTCTCCGTCACCCCAGAGGAAGTCGTCGAACCCCGCGAGCTCGAGATCGTCGACCGCGTCGGACGCGTCGGCGTGCTGCCCGGCGCCCCCGCCGGCGCCGTGGGCATCCCCTCCCTCTCCTCGCCCGCGTGGCGCGCTGGCCTGCGTACCTTCGACCTCATCATCCAGGTCGCAGATCAGCCCGTCAAACGCTTCATCGATCTCGAACGCGTCTTCGAAAATAACCGCGGCGAAACCGTCCCCGTCGCCTTCCTCCGCCCCAAACCCGTCGTCGGCGCCCTCGGCGGCCTCGTCGACATGGCCGTCTACGAAGCCGGCGTCGCCGCCCTCACCCCCGACCCCAATCCCGGTGACCTGCTCGCTCGCACCGGCTTCGACTCCTCCGACCTGTACGCCGCCGTCGTCCCCGAGGGCTCCGCCGAAGACAAGGCCAAGCTCCGCCCCGGCGACAAGGTCTTCGAGGTCGACGGCCGTCCCGTCCTGACCTGGCACTCCATGCTCGAGCGGTTGCTCGCCGCTCCCGACGAGCCCCACGAGCTCACCTGGCTCCACGAGGAGCGTCGCATGAGCGGCACGATCCGCATGCGGCGCGAGGACTGGGTCGACGAGTTCGGCTCGCCGCACTCGCGCTACGTCATGCGCACCAAGAACTGGCTCCCGTTCGCCGTCGAGCCGCCGGTCCCCAACCCGCACCCCATGCGCTGGGCCCTGCGCAGCGCCGTCGAGGAGACCGTCGAGGTCCTCAAGTTCACTGGCGTCGGCATCGTGCGCCTCGCCCAGGGCAAGCTCAGCCTCTCCTCGCTCTCCGGCCCCCTCACGATCTACGAGGTCGCCGGCCAGGAAGGCGCAAAAGGCACCAACCACTTCCTGTGGGTCATGGCCCTGGTGAGCATCAACCTCGGCCTGCTCAACCTGCTGCCGATCCCCGTGCTCGACGGCGGCCACCTGCTGTTCTTCCTGACCGAAGGGGTGATCCGCAGGCCGCTGCCCCTGCGCGTGCGCGAGGTGGCCAGCATCGTGGGCATGTCCTTCCTGTTCCTGCTCATCGGCATCGCGTTCAAGAACGACGTCGAGCGTCGATGGGATGTGATCCTGGCGCAGATCAAAGAGCTGTTCGGCTGATGGCGAAACGACGAGCGGGCAAGGTGGCGACGGCGCGGTCGGTGGCTGCGACGGTGGTGGAGCGCGTGCTGCGCGACGAGGCGTTCGCGGCGGCGGCGCTCGACGCCGAGCTGGAGCGTGCGGTGCAGCTCGAGGAGCGCGACCGGCGCCTCGCCACGGAGCTGACCTACGGCACGCTGCGGTGCCGCGTGCTCCTCGAGACGCGCCTCGCGAGCTTCGCATCCCGCGGCCTCCGTGCGCTCGACCCGGCCACCCTCTCGCACCTGCTCGTGGCCGCCTACCAGCTCGTCGTCCTCGACAGAATCCCCGCGTTCGCCGCCGTCTCCGAAACCGTCGACCTCGTGCGCTCCGCTCGCGGCGAGGGCATGGGCCGCTTCGTCAACGCCGTGCTGCGCCGCTTGTCCGACGAGGTCTCCAGGCAAGGCAAGACCCGCATCGACGACGCCGTCTCGCGATCGATCCACCCCTGGCTCCTCGACCGCATCCGCTGCGCCCTCGGATCGACCGAGGAGGCGACGCGCTACGCGATCGCCGGGCCGTGGCCTCCGCCCGCGAGCATCCGGCTGCGCTGCGCGGCCGATCGCGACCTCTGGCGCGATCGGATCGCACAAGCCGCGCCCGGCGCCCGCATCGAGCCCGGAAAGGCCAGCCCCCTGAGCCTCGTGCTGACCGGCGCGGGACACCTCGCCAGGCTCCCCGGCCATGGCACAGAGTGGATCCAGCAGGAGGAGGGCTCCCAGCTCATCGGCCTCGCCCTGGGAGCGCGCCCGGGCGACATCGTGCTCGACGCGTGCGCCGGGCGCGGCAACAAGACCTCCCTGCTCGCCATGCAGGTGGGCGAAGGCGGCGCGGTCGACGCCGCCGATCTGCACGCGAGCAAGCTGCAGATCGCCCAGGCACACGCGCTTGCCCTCGGCGTGCGCGTGCGGGCAACCTGCGCGGTCGACTGGTCGGTGGGGGTCGGCGACGTGCAGGCCGTCTACGATCGCGTGCTCGTCGACGCCCCCTGCTCGGGCACGGGCACGCTGCGCCGCAGGCCGGATCTGCTCTCGCGCGACCTGCAAGCCGCGCTGCCGGACCTGCGGAGCAAGCAGGTCGAGATCCTGGTGCGCGCCGCGAGCCGGTGCCGCCCCGGAGGCCGCGTCGTGTACTCGGTCTGCAGCGTGCTCGAAGAAGAAGCCGAGCGGGTCGTGCAGGAAGCCATCCGACGCGATCCGTCGCTGCAGCCCGCGCCGTTCGACTCCCCCGAGGCCGCCGCCCTCGCAGGCTCCGCCACGACCCTGCGGCTGCTCCCGCACGTGCACGGCACCGACGGCTACTTCCTTGCGAGCTTGCGAAGGAAGGAAGAGGACCCGCTGTGATGCGCGAGGCGATGCTGGTGGCGGCCCGAAGGCTCTCCCCCGAGGTCCGGGAGCTCACGATCGACCCCGGCGCGGACTTCCGGTTCGTCGCCGGACAGTGGGTGTCGTTCCGCATCCCCGTGCAGGGGCAGATCGCCGCGCGCGCCTACTCCATCGCCTCGGCGCCCCGCGCCGACGGTCCCTTCCAGATCGCGGTGACGCGCGTGGAGCAGGGGCTGGGGAGCGGCTACCTGCACGCGCTCGAGCTGCCCGCGGTGCTCCCGATGACCGGGCCGGAAGGGCTCTTCCGGCTCGAGGAGCCGCAGCGCCCCATCCTGATGGTGGCCACGGGCACGGGGGTGAGCCCGCTGCGGTCGATGCTGCTGGCGGCGGAGTCCGCGGGGCGGGAGCTTCCGCCGACGACTCTTTTGTTCGGCATGCGAACAGAATCGGATCTGCTGTACCGCGAGGACTTCGAGCGTCTGGCGAGCAAGTGGCGGGCCTTCCGCTACGAGCCGACGCTGTCGCGCGCGGGCGAAGCGTGGAGCGGACGACGGGGCTACGCGCAGGCGCACGTGGCGGAGCTGGTGCGCGCGCTGGGTGGCGACTGCGATGTCTACGCGTGCGGGCTCAACGAGATGATCAAGGAGGTGCGCGGCCTGCTCAAGAGCGAGCTCGGCTTCGCGCGCCAGAGGATCCACACCGAGCGGTACGACTGAGCGGGGCGCGGCCCGCGCCCGAGGGGAGCGAGCCTACTTGCCCTTGAGGTAGTCCACGTAGGCTTCGAGGTTGTGGGGACGCCCCAGGAACGCCTCCACCAGCTTGTTCTCGTCGTCGCCGGCACCGGCCTCGAGCACCACCTTGCGCCAGTCCCCCGCAGCCTTGCTCCCCATGAAGCCTTCCTTCTGGAAGCGGGTCAGCACGTCGCGCGCAATGGCCAGCGCCCACTGGTAACCGTAGTAGCCGGCGTCGTACTCCATCAGGTGGCCGAAGGTCCCCTGGAAGTGCGTGTCGGGCAGGTACGAGAACGACTGCGTCTTCTTCATCACCTGACGGAAGACCTCGTCGGTGCTGAAGGGCCAGGCGCGGCTGTAGTACTCGAAGTCGAGCGAGGCGAGGGAGATCTGCCGCTCGGTGCTCAGGGCACGACCGAAGCCCCGCGAGGCGATCATCGCCTTGTACAGGTCCTCGGGGATCGGCTTGCCCGACTGGTAGTGCTTCGCGAACAGATCGAGGATGTCACGTCGCCACGCCCACTCCTCGAACATCTGCGAGGGGGCCTCGACGAAGTCGCGGGCGGTGTTGGTGCCGCTGAAGCTCGCGAGCTCCTGCTGCGTCAGCACGTGGTGCAACACGTGGCCGAACTCGTGGAAGAACGTGGTCACGTCGCTGTGGGTCATCAGCGCGGGCGCCGATCCCGGCTTGGGGAAGTTGCACATCAGCGCGGCCGAAGGCTCCATGTACCGCCCGTCTTCGAGGCGCTTGCCCGGACGAATGGAGA
>JAKLDZ010000182.1 GCA_022703255.1 Myxococcota bacterium
CGCGAAGGTGCCGCAGCACAACGGCAAGGTCGAGGTGCTCAACGCCAACGTGCAGAAGGAGCTGTTCAACCAGGAGCCCGCGTTCTGGCGCTCCACGACGCGCCCGGCGTCCAGGTACAGATCTCCCTTCCCGGTGATCGGCCGCTCGAGCGGGCCGTCGAAAGCGCGGATCTCCACGTTGCCGCCGCCGATCGAGAACCCCGCGATGATGTGGGTGGCGCGGTCGGTCGTGAAGACGATCTCGGCGATGTTGCTGCTGTTCTCGTGGGCGTAGCGCGCGTCGTCCTCGGGTCCGCCGCGGGTGAACCCGAGGAAGCGGGCCGTCTGCGCGCCGAAGGTGATCCCCTGCGAACGGAGCCGCTCGGGGTCGCCGACCTCGATCATCGCGCCGTCGTCGGTCGCCAGCCCCTGGAGCCCGCCGCCGATCGCTGAAGGGGTGCGGTGGCCGACGCCGGTGTCGCGGAACGAACCCAGCAGACGGATCTCCAGCGAGTCGATTCGCTCTCCCTGATCGAGCGTCGCCAGGATCAGGCTGCGCGCGATCTGCCCGATCCGATTGGCACCGGCCGTGTGCGAGCTGGAGGGCCCGACCATCGATGGGCCGACGAGATCGAAGACGCTCATCGGCACCGCATACCGCTGCAGGTAGCGCTCGAAGTCCGACGAGAGCGACGCGAGATCCTCATCGCCGACCGGAGTCGAGGTGTGCAGGCGGATCTCGTAGAACGCAGTGATCCGGGCCGTGACATCGCGCGCGCGCCACACCTCTACGAGCTCGACGTCGAGATCGTGCGACTCGAGCGTCTCCCAGAGGTTCGAGAGCATCGTCTTGTGGGCGACGTTGACGCAGCGGATCGTGCAGCGACGCGCGCCCGAGTCGTGCTGGCAGGCCACGTGCCGGCGAATCCTGCCGCGGTCGTCGAGGAAGAGCCTCTGGTGGGGCGCGAACTCCAGGGGGACACGTTCGGCCGACCTCGGGTCGCCGTAGATGGCGTGCAGGACGAAGCCTTCGCGTCGGTTGACGAAGGTCCGGTAGAAGAGCTCGGCGTGTCGGAGCGATCGGGTCGCCTCGCCGAGCTCGCGGCAAATGGTCGGGACGTTCAGGTCATGGAAGACGACCTGCGCGACGTCGCCGGCGGCGCGCAGGGGACCACGGCCTGCCGTCCGCGCGCGCTGCTGATTGAGGAACAGCTCGTGCTGGCGAAAGTCGGCGGGATCGGCGCACTCGAAGTACGAGCGCGGCATGGCGGCGCAGAAGGCCTCCGGGTCGACGACACCGTGGGCACGGGCAAGGGACCGAAGCTCGGAGGCATCTTTCGTGTAGTTCATGGGATCGCCTCCGAGCGGAGCACTTCGTGGGCTTCAGGGCAACAATTGACTCAGCAGGTAATAGCAAGGCAGGCGAAATAAAAAACGCATTGTCAGCGCGCTACCGGAAGCACTTCCCGAATCCGACGCTCCACGATCGACGCGCACGACCACGAGCACGAGCACGAGCACGAGCACGAGCACGAGCACGACCACGATCGCGATCGCGACCTTGGGGGCTCACCCCCTGAACAACACGGCCAGATCGGTGTCCGCCGTCAGCGCGACGAGTACCGCGTCGTGCTCGCCGGCTCGCGTCCCGCCCGCGTCGAGAGGACGGCATACGACGATTCCGTCGGGCGTGCGCGAGATCGCTACGCGCAACGACTGCGTCGTGATCACCGGCGGCGCCACGAACGCCGTGGAGACGGGAGAGGGCGCCGTGGCCGCAAAACGATCCGCGCTCACTTCCTTCGGCACGACCTCCACCAGCTCGCGCACGTCGTCCACGGTCTCGGTCGGCCACTCGTCCGCCGTGGGGTTCACGGGCGAGGGGGCGGGCTGGCGCGCTGCGGGCGCGTGGTTGGCGACCTGGAACTCGCGCGTCGACTCCTCGATGGGATCGGGCGCCTTGCGCATGCTCTTCCTGCCGTGAACCGACGGCATCCGTCCCCGTGAGGGACCGGAGGCCTTGGCGGCACGAGCGGGCGGCGCGGGCGCGGGCGCGGGGGGCACTTCGGAGCGACGCGTCGTTGCCGAGGTCGGCACGACGGGTTTGGGCATGCGCGGCTGCCCCGGCTGCGGCATTGCGGGACCGTGTGCGGCTGGCGCGGGGACCGAGGGTTTCGGCATGGGCGGAGGCGCCGCTTTGGGGGCCGGCATCACCGGACGCGCCCCCGCGTTCTTCGGCGGATGCGCTTGCAGATCCGCGGCCGCCTTGGACAGCTCGATGCCGCGACGATCGTCGTCCGCGTCAAAAGCTGCATCCGCCGCCTTTCGTAGCCACTTCATCGCCTCGGACACGTCGCCCTTGGCGAGCTGGGACCGCGCCACATCGAGCGCGAGCGTGACGTCTTCGTGATCCGTCGCCCGATTCGCAGGGATATCGCCCATGGCCCCTCAGGCTATCACAGACCGTCCGCGAAGATCCTCCACCTGTGCCTGTCCTCTTCCCCTGTCTCGATCTTGTTGCTAGGCATCCGTTGCCCGCCGCCTCTCAGGCCAGGCGGACTCCCTCTCACGGAGACCTCTCATGCCGAAGCTCGTCGAGATCCTGCAAGACCCCACCAAGCGCAAGGCCGTGATCGCCGACTGCCAGACCGTCATCGACGAAGAGGTTGCCGACAAGGGCGGGCTGAGCGGCATTGCCATCAAGACCGCCTACAAGGTCGTCAAGGGCGTGAAGCCCGGCTTCATCACGGAAGCGGTCGACAACCTGATCGACGACTTCTCCAAGAACCTGCAGCCGCTGGTGGACGAGGCGGAGGCGCAGGGCAAGTCGGTGCCGGAGCACTTCAACGCGAACCGCAGCCGCGCGGCCGACGCGATGCTCAGCATCACCGACGAGCGTGCGCGCAAGTCCAAGCACGGAGTCGTCAAGGGGACCTACGAGAAGCTGCGCCCGACCGCCAAGAAGCACACGGAAGACGCTGTGCCGCGGGTGGGCAAGCTGTTCGACAAGTACCTCAAGGCGTGAGCCGCGCATGCCGGATGCCGACGCTCCGGAGCGGTCGCACCGCCCACGGCGCAGGGGGAACACCAGGTGAACATGATCTCCTTTGCATCCCCCGCCCGTGAGCACGAAGCCTCGCGCGAGCTCCTCGAGACCGCCGTGCTCCGCGTGCTGCGCTCCGGCGGCTATGTCCTCGGCGCCGAGGTCGAAACCTTCGAATCCCACCTCGCGCAGTTCACCGGAGCCGCCTTCGCCGTCGGCCTCTCCTCCGGAACCGATGCCCTGGTCTGCGCGCTGCTCGCTCTCGGCATCGGCCACGGCGACGAGGTCCTCGTCCCCGCCTTCGGCTTCGTCGCTGCGCCCGAAGCAGTCCTGCGCACCGGCGCTCGCCCCGTCTTCGTCGATGTCGAGCCCCGAACCCTCGGCCCCGATCCCGACGAGCTGCGCGCTTGCCTCGGACCTCGCACCCGCGCCGTCATCGTGATGCACCTGTTCGGTCAGGCCGTCGACCTCGCGCCCCTTCAGACCGTCACCCGCGCGCTGCCGATCCTCGAAGACGCTGCGCAGGCCATCGGCACGCGCCTGCACGGGCGTCATGTCGGCACGCTCGGAAAGGTCGGGACCCTGAGCTTCTTCCCCGCGAAGGCGCTCGGCGCCGCGGGCGACGCCGGGGCGCTTCTGACCGACGACGCCGAGCTGGCGCAGCGCGTGCGCCGCGCGCGTGTGCACGGATCGCCGCGCGCGTACGTGTGGGACGAGCCCGGCGGCAACTACCGGATCGACGCCCTGCAGGCCGCGCTGCTCGACGCCAAGCTCGGGGTCTTCCCCGCGCGGATCGAGCGGCGCAGGCAGATCGGACTGCGGCTTGCCCGGGCCGCCGCATCGCGCGGCGCGTGCGTGATCGACGGCATCCCCGCTTGCCACGCCACGTTCGCGCCCTTCGCCCTGCGCGTGAAGGAGCGCGACACGGTCCTGCAACGGCTCCGCGCCGCCGGCGTGGACGCGCGCGTGCAATATCCGTGGACCCTCCCTGCGAGCCGCGCCTTCGCTCCCTTCGCCGGCTCCCACCCGTTTCCCGTGGCCGACCGCGCCAGCCGGGAGCTGCTCAGCCTCCCCTGTCACGCGGAGCTGACCGACGACGAGGTCGACGCGATCGAGCGCGCCCTGCTCGACGGGCTCGCCGATGGCTGAACGCATCCGCACGGCGATCGTCGGCTGCGGCGCCTGGGGACGCAACCTGCTGCGCGTCGCGCGCGCGCACCCCCGCCTGCAGGTCACCGCCGTCGCGGACCCCAACCGGTCGATCGTCACCGGCGACGTCCCGCGCTTCGATTCCCTCGAGGCCGTCCCGGATCCCCTCGATGCCGTGCTGATCGCGACCCCCGGGCCCACCCACGCGGTCGTTGCGATCGACGCGATCGACCGCGGCGCGCACGTGTTCGTGGAGAAGCCGATGGCCACCTGCGTCGTCGACGCCTCCCGTGTGGTCGCTGCGGCCGCGCGCGCGGGTCGTGTGGGCATGGTCGGTCACCTGTTGCGTCACCACCCGGCGGCCCGCGCCATGAGCGCGCAGGTGGCCTCCGGCGCTCTCGGCCGGCCTCTGTCGTTTCACTCCGAGCGCTGCTCGATGCCCGGGGGACGCGATCCCGACGGCGACGTCCTGTGGTCCCTCGCTCCGCACGACGTCTCGCTGCTGATCGCCCTGGATGGGAGCGACGTGGTAGCGGCGATGTGCGAGCCGATCGCGTCGGATGCCTGCACCCTCGGCTTCACGATGGCGTCGGGGCTCGTCGCGCGCATGGTGGTGTCCCGTACGAGCGCTGCCAAGCGGCGCCGCGTGACGATCACGTGCGAGCGCGGCGTGGTGGTGTTCGACGACTGCCTGCCCGTGCGCAAGGTCGAGGTGCGATCGGGGGAGGCGCGGAGCTGGCCGGAGTACGATGCGTCGATCGAGCCGTTGCGCGCGGAGCTCGACGCCTTCGTTCGCGCTGTGGATGGAGGCGAGCGGCCCCTGACCAGCCTGCAGGAGGGGCTCGATGTGGTGGCGCTGATCGAGCGGGCCCGATCGGTGGCGGCTCAGGAGTCCGCGCGCTCCATGCCGCCGCTCGAAGCGCGTCGATAGGAGCGTGCGCAGTCCGGGCACGCGGTCGGTCCTTGCGGGGGCTCCGCACCCTTGGCGATCGTGGCGCCGCAATCGCAGACCCAGCCGATGACGCGTGCGGGGGCGCCGGCGACCAGCGCCCGGGAGGGGACATCGCGGGTGACGACCGCGCCGGCGGCGACGAAGGCGGCCTCGCCGATGGTGTGGCCGCAGACGATGGTGCAGTTGGCGCCGATGGTGGCGCCGTCGTGGACGACGGTCTGTTCGTATTGCGAACGATTACGGGGGAAGCGCACGCGCGGGCGCGACACGTTGGTGAACACCGCGCACGGTCCGACGAACACGTCGCTGCCGAGCACCAGCCCTTCGTACAGGCTCACGTGGTTCTGGATTCTGCACCCGGAGCCGATGCGCACGCGGGCGGCGACGAAGCAGCCCTGGCCGAGGACGCACCGTTCGCCGACGACGGCTCCGGCCATGACGTGGCAGTGACGCCAGATGCGGGTTCCTTCGCCGACGATCGCGCCCTGCTCAACCTCTGCAGTGGGATGGATGAACACCGCCGAAGGGTACCATTGCTCGTCCCTCCTCCCTCATGCCTCCTCCCTTATGCCTCCTCCCTCGTCCCTCCCCCTTCGTCCCTCACCCCTCGTTCCTCCCCCTTCGTCCCTCCCCCCTTCTCCTTCGCCGGTTCCCGACCGCTTCCCTGGACATTCGTGCCGTGCCTCAAAGAAGAGTCTCCAGCTTGACCGTTTCCCCGGCTCGCCGTACCTTTTCGCCCCCATTTCGGAACGTGCCTGGGGGGCACCGGAGGATCATCCATGGCGACGAAGATCGGGATCAACGGTTTCGGACGTATCGGCCGCTGCGTGGTTCGCGCGCTCGCCGAGCGCAACATCAAGGACATCGAGGTCGTTCTGGTCAACGACATCGCCGATGCCAAGACGCTTGCGCACCTGCTCAAGTACGACTCGGTCCATCGCACGTTCAAGCAAGAGGTCAGCGCGACCGACACGACCATGACGGTCGCGGGACGCGAGATCAAGGTCACCAAGATCAAGGATCCCAAGGAGCTCCCGTGGAAGGCCGAGGGCGTCGACGTCGTCCTCGAGTGCACCGGGCTGTTCGTCGATGCGGCCAAGGCCAGCGCGCATCTCGAAGCGGGCGCTCGCAAGGTGCTCATCAGCGCTCCCGCCAAGGGTGAAGGCGTCAAGACCATCGTGCTCGGTGTGAACCACGACGAGTACGACCCGTCGAAGCATCACATCCTGTCCAACGGCTCGTGCACGACGAACTGCCTGGCGCCGGTCGCGAAGGTGCTGCTGGACAACTTCGGCATCGTGCAGGGCATGATGACCACGACGCACGCGTACACCAACGATCAGAACCTGCTCGACCTGCCGCACCGCAAGGGCGATCTGCGTCGTGCGCGCGCAGCGGCCGTGAACATGGTCCCCACCAGCACGGGCGCGGCCAAGGCGATCTCCGAGGTCATCCCGGCGCTCAAGGGCAAGTTCCACGGCACGGCGATCCGGGTGCCCACGGTCGACGTCTCCCTGGTGGATCTGACCCTGGTGACCGAGAAGAGGGTCACCAAGGAGACCATCAACGCCGCAATGAAGCAGGCTGCTGCCGAGGGGCCCCTCAAGGGCATCCTGTACTACCTCGACGTCGAGCTGGTCTCCGGCGACTTCATCGGCAACCCGCACTCCTCGATCTTCGACTCGACCCAGACCCTGACCCTGGGCGACACCATGGCGAAGGTCTTCAGCTGGTACGACAACGAGTGGGGCTTCTCCAATCGCATGATCGAGCTCATCCAGCTCATGGCGAACAAGAAGTAGCTCCCTCGCGTCACCCTCGTGATCGTGCACGTGCACGCTTGCGTGCGCGTGCGCGGTCGTTCCGCGGTTGTCCGTCCTTCACCGGAGGCCAGACCATGTCAGCTCTCGCCGGAATCAAGACGATCAAGGATCTCGAGCTCGCCAACCAGCGCGTGTTCATCCGCGTGGACTTCAACGTCCCGCAGGACAAGGCCACCAAGGCCATCACCGACGACGCCCGCGTGCGCGCCGCGGTGCCCACGATCCAGTATGCGATGGAGCAGGGCGCCAAGGTCATCCTGGCTTCCCACCTCGGACGCCCCAAGCCCGGCAAGCGCGACGCCACCCTCGTCCCGGTCGGCGAGTGCCTCCGCGACCTGACCGGCTACGACGTCTTCGTGCCCGACGACTGCGTGGGCGACGGTCCCAAGAAGCTCATCTCGGAGCTGCGCGCCAAGCAGGTCGTGCTCCTCGAGAACCTGCGCTTCCACGAGGAGGAGGAGAAGAACGACGAGGCCTTTGCCCGCCAGCTCGCCGAGCTGTGCGACTGCTACGTCAACGACGCCTTCGGCTCCTCGCACCGCGCCCACGCCTCCGTCCACGCGCTGCCCCGCATCATGCGCGAAAAAGCCTGCGGCTTCCTCATGGAGAAGGAAATCGACAAGCTCGGCAAGATCGTCACCGACCCCGACAAGCCCTACGTCGCCATCCTCGGCGGCGCCAAGGTCAGCGACAAGATCGCCGTCGTCGAAGCCCTCCTCAACAACGTCACCGGCCTCTGCATCGGCGGCGCCATGGCCAATACCTTCCTGCGCGCCATGGGCAAGAACACCGGCAAGTCCCTCGTCGAGGAGGACAAGCTCGCCCTCGCTCGCACCATCATCGAGAAGGCCCGCGACAAAAAGGTCGAGCTCGTGCTGCCCGTCGACGTCGTCGTCGCCTCCGACACCAATGCCACCGAAGGCAGGGTCGTCAGCGTCGACGAAATCCCCGCCGACACCATGGCCCTCGACATCGGCCCCAAGACCCTCGAGCTCGTCGCGGCCGTCTGCAAACGCGCACGCAGCGTCTTCTGGAACGGCCCCATGGGCCTGTTCGAAAACGCTCCCTTCGCCAGCGGAACCTTCGGCGTCGCCAGAGCCATCGCCGCCGCTCAGTGCTTCAGCGTCGTCGGCGGGGGCGATAGCGCCTCGGCCGTCAAGAAAGCCGGCCCCGAGGTCGAGCTCGCCTTCACCCATATCTCCACCGGCGGCGGCGCCTCCCTCGAGCTCGTCGAAGGACGCAAGCTCCCCGGCATCGAGATCCTCAGGAGCGCGTGATGAACCAAGCCCGTAGACCCCTCATCGCCGGCAACTGGAAGATGAACCACGGCGCCGCCAGCGGCGTCCAACTCGCCTCCGATGTCGCTCGCACCACCGCCGCGTTCGGCTCCGTCGACGTCGTGGTCGCTCCCCCCTTCTCCGCCCTCTGGAAGGTCGCCGATGCCCTCCAGGGATCCCGCGTCGAGCTGTCCGCTCAGAACATGCACCCCAAGGCCTCCGGCGCTTTCACCGGCGAGGTCGCCCCGGGCATGCTCCTCGAGATCGGCTGCAAGTGGGTCATCCTCGGCCACAGCGAGCGACGCGCCATGTTCGGCGAGTCCGATGCCGTCGTTGCCGAGAAGGTCAAGGCTGCCATGGACGCCGGCATTCGCCCCATCGTCTGTGTCGGCGAGACCCTCGACGAGCGGGAGCGTGGCGACACCCTCAACGTGGTCAAGCGCCAGCTCAACGCCTTCCTGTCGATCATCGCCGACAAGCCGGGCTTTGCGGCGATCGCTTACGAGCCCGTCTGGGCGATCGGCACCGGCAAGGTCGCGACCACGGCCGAGGCCCAGGAAGTCCACGCGATGATCCGCGCCAGCCTCGCCGCGATTGGCCCCGCAATGGCCGAGAAAACCCGCATTCTGTATGGGGGGTCCCTGAGCCCGAAGAATGCCGACGGGCTCCTGCGCGAGCCCGATATCGACGGTGGCCTCATCGGCGGCGCGTCCCTCAAGGCGGAGGACTTCTCCAAGGTCGCGGAAACAGCGCAGAAGATCGCGGGGTAGCGTCTCGTCTCGCGTCCTCTCGTCTCGTCTCGTCGGTCACGGTCACGGTCTCGGTCGCGGCCCACGGTTCACGGCCTCGGATCGTCCCCGGGCCCCGACGGGAACAGGGTATTCGGGGGGTGGCGCGGCCTTGCGAAGTGTCGTAAAGAGTCGGGGCTCTCAATGTTCACCACACTCCTCAGCATCCTTCACGTCCTCGCCTGCGCGTTCTTGATCCTCGTCGTGCTCCTTCAGCAGGGACGCGGCGGCGGTCTCGGCGCGGCCTTTGGCGGGGCTGCCACCCGACAGGTCTTCGGCGGACGCGGCGCCGGCAACCTCCTCACGCGCCTCACGGCGATCAGCGCCGTCATCTTCATGTCCACCAGCGTCACCCTCGCTTACATCGCCTCGAGCGGTGACCGCTCCCTGAAGTCCCAGACCTCCTCTCAACAGCTTCCCTGACCTGTCTCCATGAAAATCTCGGTCTTCGGCAGCGGGTATGTCGGCCTTGTGACCGCAGCCGGGTTGGCCGACATGGGCCATCGCGTGCTGTGCATCGACATCGATCCCACCCGGATCGAGTCCCTGCGCCAGGGGAAGATCCCCTTCTTCGAGCCGGGCCTCGGCGACCTGCTGCACCGCAACCTGCGCGGCGGTCGCATCGCCTTCGCCTCCGGCCTCGACGGCGTCCACAGCTCGAGCGACGCCTACTTCATCGCCGTGGGTACGCCTCCCATGAGCGACGGGCGCGCCGACACCTCCGCGGTCTTCGCCGTCACCGACACCATCGCTCGCGAATCGCGCCGCAGCGCCCTCGTCGCCGTCAAGAGCACTGTGCCCGTCGGCACCTGCGATGCCGTGCAGCAACGCCTCGACCGCGACTGCCCTCACCCCATGAGCGTCGTGATGAACCCCGAGTTCCTCAAGGAGGGCGCCGCCCTCGAGGACTGGTTCCATCCCGACCGCGTCGTCATCGGCGTCGATCACGAAGACGCCGAGCGCCAGATGCGCGAGATGTACCGCCCCCTGCAGCTCTCGCGCGAACGCGTCATCGTGATGAGCCGGCGCTCCGCCGAGCTCACCAAGTACGCTGCCAACGCGATGCTCGCCACCCGCATCTCGTTCATGAACGAGCTCGCCCGCTTGTGCGACACCATCGGCGCCGACGTCGGCTCCGTGCGCGTCGGCATCGGCAGCGACCGACGCATCGGGTCCTCGTTCCTCTACGCCGGACCGGGCTACGGCGGCTCGTGCTTCCCCAAGGACGTCTCGGCGCTGGTGCACCTCGGTCGCGATCAGAAGGTCGTGCTGTCGGTGTGCGAAGCCACGCAGACCGCCAACGAGCTGCAGCGGCGCTACGTGCTCGAGAAGCTGCTGGCGCTGTTCCCCGAGGGCATGAGCGGCAAGACGGTCGCGGTGTGGGGGCTGGCGTTCAAGCCCGAGACCGACGACGTGCGCGACGCCCCCGCGGGCTTCGTGGTGCGGGAGCTGCTGCAGCGCGGCGCGATCGTGCGCGCCCACGACCCGGAGGCCGCAGAGAGCTTCGCGCGCGCCTATGCACCGGGGAATCCCGCGGTCAGCTATCACGATCGCGAGTACGACTGCCTCGATGGCGCCGACGTGCTGCTGCTGATGACGGAGTGGCGCCACTTTCGGAACCCGGACTTCGACGATATCCGGGCGCGCATGCGGGGAGATGCGATCGTGGACGCGCGCAACATTTGGGGTGTCTTCAAGCTCGGACAGCGCGGGTGGCGGTACGTGGCCATAGGGATGCGGTAGTCAGCACGAGCACGAGCACGAGCACGAGCACGAGCACGAGCACGAGCACGAGCACGAGCACGAGCACGAGCACGAGCAC
>JAKLDZ010000183.1 GCA_022703255.1 Myxococcota bacterium
GAGCGCCACCACCTCGACGCCCTCGTCGGGGACCTCGACGATCCACCCGCGGTGGCCATCGGCCTCGACGATCCGGCCGTCCTCGATGGTCGTCCCGTCGAGCCGGTCGACCCGGACGCTCGCCACGTCGTCGGCCGACGCCAACAGCGCCTCGCCCTCCGCGCTTCCGCGGATGCGCCCCGACGCCGTGAGCCGCTCCGGGAGCCGGACTCGCGCGTCGATCTCGGTCTGATCCACCGCCGCAAGGTGCACCGAAACCTGCGGCGTGTGGCTGTCGAGCGCGAACTTGCCCTCGTAGCTCCGCAGCGTCTTCCAGGCCGCGCGCGCGATCTCGTCCCAGCGCACCAGCTCGCCGTGGAACGACGCGGTCGCGAGGGGACGATCGCTCAACAGCTCGTCGATGGACGCGTAGGGCACCGGGAGGATGAAGGCCGGCAGCACCACCTCGTCGAAGGACCACGGGATCCTCCCCGAGATGTGCACGTGCCCGGAGAAGTGGAAGCGCAGCTCCCATTGGCCCGACCACGCGCGCCACACCGGCACCGCGCGAACGCGCCGCAGGTGGACGTCACCGAGCCGATCGACTTGATCGGCCAGGGAGCCGGCGAAGGCCAGGAAGCGCTGCAGGCGCGGCGCGAGCTCCTCGGTCGCAGCGAGCGAAGCCTGAAGCACCCCAGCCACTCCGCGATCGGAGAACAGATCCCGGACCTCCATGAGGAGCTGGAAGACGTTGTGCAGGATGAGAGGCTGCGAGAAGACGAGCTCCAGGGAGCGGACAATGGCAGGGAACCCGGACGGGGAGGGCTTGCGGGGCGAGGCCAGGAGCTTGAGGAGACCCGAGGTCGGCTCGATCGGATCCGGCTTTCCCACCTCCAGCCGCGCCCACGCAGTGGTCCCCTCGAGAACTTCCACCTCGAGACCGCGACGCCCCGCGACCGGGAACACGTGGGAGCCGGGCTGCAGGTGCGCGTCGAACTCGGCCTGGAGCTTGTCCAGGAGGATCGAGTCGACGTCGCGCAGCTCGGCCTCGAGGTGTTCGGGGATGCGCAGCGGGGAGAAGGGGTCGAGTCCCTCGGCCGGGTAGTCGCGCTTGGTGAGGCGCAGGGCCACTTCGGGCAGACGCCCGCGGGACGGGTCGTGCGGGAGCTTGCGAACGCGGAGGCCTTCGAGGGAGAGCCGAGGGGTTTTCGGCGGAGTCATCGGGGCGGGACGATAGCAAAGAATGGGAGGCGGAGGCGCGCGCACCTACTTCTTGCGGAGCTGCACGAGGCGGGGCTCGGGCCTGGCGCAGGCGCCGCCTCGCGCGTGCTCGCAGCCGCAGCAGCCGTCCTTCTCCGCCGAGCACCCGGGGGAGGTCCACGCCGACAGCAGGTGACGTGCGAGCCAGGCCAGGGACAGCAGGACGGCGAGGGCGACGATGACGTACTGCGCAATCACGACAGGAGTCTCCCGATCTGGAAGATGGCGACGGCGAGGACCCAGGCGAGCACCAGGGTGTAGCCCGCCATGAAGGCTGGCCACTTCATGGAGCCGAGCTCCTTGCGCGCAACTGCCAACGTCGCGATGCACGGGATGTAGATCATCACGAAGACCATCAGCGCCAGAGCGCTCGCCGGGGAGTAGGCGCGATCCGCCCGGATGCGCGAGGTCAGCGGAGCCTCCGCTATGTCCGCTTCGTCGGGCTCCTCACCCCCCAGGCCGTACACGATGCCCAGCGTGGAGATGATCACCTCCTTGGCCGCGACACCGGAGAACAGGGCAACGTTGACCTTCCAGTCGAAGCCCGCGTGGCGCATGACCGGCTCGACGAAGCGCCCCGCACGTCCGGCGAAGCTCGCCGCGGCGTCCTCCGTGCGCTTGCGGTTCTCGAGATCCGCCAGGGAGCGCGCCCGCTCGCGCTCGATGGCTGCGCGGCGGTCCTGGGGGAGCTCCGCCCCCGCGAGGCGTGCCGAGGTGACGGCCTCGATGGCACGGGCCTCGGCGTCGTAGTCCGTGGAATAGGCCGTGACCCGCGGGAACGACAGCGCGGCCCAGATCACGATCGAGGCCGCGAGGATGAAGGTGCCGGCCTTGCGCACGTAGGATGCGGCCTTGTGCCACATGTGTGTGAACACGCCGCGCGGCGTGGGGAGCCGATAGGGCGGCAGCTCCATCACGAACGGCGAGTCCTCGCCACGGAACAGCGTCTTGCGGAACACCATCCCGGTCACGAAGGCCGTGCCCCAGCCAAACAACCACAGCCCCCAGAACATCAGCGCCGCGTAGCGGGGGAAGAACGCCGCGCACAGCATCGCCACCACCGGCGTCTTGGCCCCGCACATCATCAACGGCGAGATCAGGATCGTCAGCGTGCGGTCCCGCGGGTTCGTCAACGTGCGCGCACTCATCACCCCCGGCACCGCGCACCCCGTGGACACCATCAGCGGGATGAAGCTGCGTCCGTGCAGGCCGAACAGGTGAAGGAAGTTGTCCATCACGAACGCCGCACGCGCCATGTACCCGACGTCCTCGAGGAACGACAACCCGAGAAACAGCAGCAGCGCGATCGGGAAGAACCCGAGCACCCCGCCCACTCCGCCGATGATCCCGTCGACCAGGAACGCCTTCAACACGCCGTCGGGAAGCACCCCCCCGAGCAGCCCGCCCAGCATCCCGAACCCCCGCTGCACCAGATCCGACAGCGGATTGCCGAGCTGGAAGGTGAGCGCGTAGATCGCCAGCATCACCAGCAGGAAGATCGGCACACCAAGGAACCGGTTGAGCACTACCGCGTCCACCAGCTCCGTGGCGTCCTTGCGCCCCGTGCGCGGCTCCACGCGGACCGCCTCGCGAAGCGCCCCGCGGATGTACGCGTAGCGCTGCTCGCCCACCACCACGTCCGCGTCCTTGCCAAAGTGACGCTTGATCCACTCCGAGGCCTTGTCCGCCACCTCGAGAACCTGCGCGGCGTTCGCATGCGACCCCTCGACCTTCCCCCGCGCGTCCGGATCCCGCTCGAGCAGCTTGATGGCCACCCAGTGGAGGCTGAACGATCGGGCGAACTGCGCGTCGGTCTCCAGCGCGCGCATCACCTCCTCGTGCTTGTCCTCGAGCTCCTCCCCGTAGTTCAGGTGACGCGCCAGCGAGTTCGCCCGGCCGTCCGCGACGTCGAGCACCGCACGAAGCAGCGCGTCCTTGCCCGTGCCCCGACTCGCTACCGTGCGTACCAGCGGGATGCCCAGCAGCTTCGAGAGCTGCTTGTCGTCGACGTGGATCCCCTTGCGCTCCGCCTCGTCGGACATGTTGAGCGCGCCCACGACCGGAACGCCCAGCTCCTGGAGCTGCAGCAGCAGGTACAGGTTCCGCTCGAGGTTCGTCGAATCGATGACATCGACGACGACATCGGGGCGATCGCGCAACACGAAGTCGCGGGTGACGACCTCCTCGATCGAGTACGCGCTGAGCGAGTAGGTGCCGGGCAGGTCGACCAGCTCGATGTCGCGTCCTTCGAATGCGAGGCGCCCGACGATCTTGTCGACGGTGACCCCTGGGTAGTTGCCGACGTGCTGGTTCTGGCCGGTGAGGGCGTTGAACAAGCTGGTCTTGCCGGCGTTGGGGTTGCCGGCGAGGGCGACCACGGGAGCGCGGTCCAAGGGGCGACGGGGATCGGGGGCGGCCGGTGTCGCGGGGCTAGGCGCGGGCATCGGAGCCGACGACCTCGATGCCGCGGGCCTCGGTGAGGCGTACGGCGACGCGCCAGGTGCCGAGGGAGACCTCGATGGGGCCTCCGAGCAGGGCCTTTCGGAGCAGTCTTCCGCGGGCGCCGGAGACGAAGCCCATGTCAACGAGGCGTCGGCGAATCTCGCCTTGTGCGAAGAGGGACGAAATGACGAAGTCGTTGCCTACGGCGATCTGGTCGAGGGTCATGACTCTACCGTGGCTGGGGTTTCGGAGGCGCCAGGGGCGCGCTACAACCGAGCATCTAGCGGACCGGGTAAGGGTAGTCAAGTGGTATTAGCCACGGCTAACGACAAGCCTGCAACGCTCGATGACGATTGTGAATTTCGTTTGTGCAACAGCCGGCCGACTCGCCGGCGGGAGCGCGTCATGACCCAGGCACCGGACCGGGAACGCTATGCGAGACAGGAGCTGTTCGAGGGCATCGGTACAGTCGGACAGGCGCGACTGCGCGCCGCGCGCGTGCTCATCGTCGGGTGCGGCGCCCTCGGAAGCCACATCGCCAGCACCATGGTGCGCGCCGGCGTGGCTTCGCTCACCATCGTCGACCGCGACTTCCTCGAGCTCAGCAACTTGCAGCGACAGGTCCTGTTCGACGAAGAGGACCTCGCGCGGGGCCTGCCCAAGGCGGTCGCGGCGGCGGAGAAGTGCCGTCGCATCAACTCCGATGTCGCGGTCGAGCCGCGGGTGATCGAGTTCCACGCGGGCAATGCCGAGGCCTTGATCGGGGCTTCTGACGTCGTGATGGACGGGACCGACAACTTCCAGACGCGGTATCTGGTGAACGACGCGTGTGTGAAGCTCGGCAAGCCCTGGGTCTACGGGGGCGTGGTGGCTGCGTATGGCATGTCGATGGCGATCCTGCCGGGAGACTCGCCCTGCTTCCGCTGCGTGTTCTCCGAGCCTCCTGCTGCGGGGAGCACGGCGACGGCGGACACGGTGGGGATCGTGGAGCCTGCGGTCGCGATCGTGGCGGCCTTCGAGTGTGTGGAGGCGCTCAAGATCCTGACGGGCGCGCGCGATCGAGTCCGGCGCGGGCTGGTGCACATCGACTTGTGGGAGAACCGGCTGTTGTCGATGGGGGTGGGCTCGCGGGACCCGGAGTGTCCGGCCTGCGGACAGGGGCGCTACGACTACCTTCGGGCCGAGGGGGCTGGGCGCACCTCGGGGCTCTTCGGGCGCGACGCGGTGCAGGTGATGCCGGACCGTCCCATGCGGCTCGACCTGACGTCCCTCGCCGAGCGGTTGCGGGCGGAGGGGAAGCTGATGGTCAACGCGTGGCTGTTGCGGCTCGAGGTGGGGGCTCACGTGCTGACGGTGTTCCCCGACGGGCGGACGATCGTGAAGGGGACGTCGGACGAGGCGGTCGCGCGCGCGCTGCATGATCGGTACGTGGGGAGCTGAGCGCCGCGGCGGGACACGTCGGGTGCCGCACGGGTCCCCCTGGCTCGGTTGTGCCGGCGGATTCTTTTTTGCTACGCTCGCGCCCCGGTGCAAGTCGGACCGCGAAATCTGATCACGATCGCCGGCGTGGGCATGCTCGCGCTCGGCGTCGTGGCGCTTCTGGCCTTCCTGCTGCACGGCGATCCGGCCGCGGACCGGGGGGCGGGGCCGCTGGTGGGGGCGGCGCCTCCGCAGGACAAGGAAGCGCTGCCCGAGGCGGCGGGGAACCTCGACGCGCTGTGGACCCTGGCGGACCGCGCCGCGGCCGAATGGCGCAGCGATGCCCGTCTGGTTCGGCTGTACGCGTCGGCGGTGCACCCCGACGGCGGCATCAACCGTGCGACCTCGGACGTGCAGTTCGTGTACGTGTCGACGGGGCTGACGGCGCTCGGGCCGGGGCCGGGGACGAACAACGGATTCCGCTGGAGCCTGTCCGGCGGTCGGACCACGGGGGTGGAGATCTCGCACTACCCGGCGCCGTCGCTCGACGGCCCCGAGCCGCGGCGTTGCGATCTGGCGGCGCTGTGCGGGGAGGGGGCTCCCGCCGAGGTGATCGTGGATGTTTCGTTTGCCGAACGATTGGGGCGAGGGCCGGACTGGAAGGTCTTCACGGCGGACCGGCACTTCGCGTTGAGCGCGGATCCGTTCACCTGTGCGCTGCGCGGGCGGGCGACGCCGCGGACCTCCGACGAGCTGGCGGCGGCCGACGCGGGGGGGGGCGATGCGGGCAGGTCGTTCGATCAGACGCGGGCGACCTCGCAGCTCGAGGGGGCGTTGAAGGCAGCTGCGGCGTGCAAGACAGCGGGCGGCCCGGTCGGGCCGGGTACCGTGAGCGTGCGCTTTGACCGTCGAGGCAAGGTCGAAGAGGTGCAGTTCCAGATGGGGGGCTACCAGGGCACGGAGACCGGACGCTGCATCGAGGGACACCTGCGCCGCGTCGAGGTCAAGCCCTGGGACAGTGGCAGGGGGTTCGTCGTCAAGCGATTCTCATTGTGATGTGCGCCGCGCCGGGCCCCGCGGTCCGGTCGTCGCCGAACGTTCCGTCGGAAGGTATGCGATGACACTCAGTCGTGATGCGATCAGTGCGGTGGTGGAGTCGAGGCATGGGCAGCCGTTCCAGGTGCTGGGGCCCCACCAGGACGAGGTCGGAGGCAAGCCGGTGCTGGCGATCAGGACGTTCCAGCCGGATGCCCGGCGGGTGTGGGTAGTGGATCCGGGGACGGGCAAGGTGCTGAAGGAAGCGGCGCTGGTGCACGACGACGGGTTTTTCGAGGCGCATCTGGAGGGGAGGAAGGCGACGGAGCCGTACGTGCTGCGGCTGGAGATGCACCAGGGCAGGACGCTGGAGCTTCGGGATCCGTATGCGTTTCCCTCGCAGCTCAGCACGTTCGATCTGCACCTGATGCGCGAGGGGACGCACTACCGCATCTGGGAGCGTCTGGGGGCGCACGTGATGACGGTGGACGGGGTCAAGGGGGTGCACTTCGCGGTGTGGGCGCCGAACGCGCAGCGGGTGAGCGTGGTGGGCGACTTCAACTGCTGGGACGGGCGCCGCCACTGCATGCGTCGTCACGAGGGCAACGGCATCTGGGAGATCTTCGTGCCGGGCGTGGCCGCGGGCGACAACTACAAGTACGAGATCAAGACGCAGGACGCGTCGGTGCTGCTCAAGGGCGACCCCTACGCGTTCTACACGGAGATGCCGCCGAAGACGGCCTCGAGGGTCTACGATCTCGGCGGCTACGAATGGCACGACGACGAGTGGATGGAGCGTCGCGCGCGCTCTTCCCACCTCGACGAGCCCATCTCGGTCTACGAGGTGCACCTCGGGTCGTGGCGTCACGTGCCGGAGGAGGGGCGCTCGCTGTCGTACCGCGAGGCGGGCGAGCGGCTCGCGCAGTACTGCAAGGAGGTGGGGTTCACGCACGTGGAGCTGATGCCGATCAACGAGCATCCGTTCTACGGCTCGTGGGGCTACCAGACGGTGAACTACTTCGCGCCGACGAGCCGGTTCGGGGAGCCGGACGATCTGCGGGCGTTCATCGACGCGATGCACGGTCACGGGATCGGGGTGATCCTGGACTGGGTGCCGGCGCACTTCCCGACGGACGACTACGGGCTGGCGAACTTCGACGGGACGCATCTGTACGAGCATGCGGATCCGCGCAAGGGAAAGCACCAGGACTGGGACACGCTGGTGTTCAACTACGGCCGCACGGAGGTGTGGAACTTCCTGTTGTCGAGCGCGCTGTTCTGGGTGGAGCAGTACCACTTCGACGGGCTGCGCGTGGACGCGGTGGCGTCGATGCTCTACCTCGACTACTCGCGCAAGGAAGGGGAGTGGATTCCGAACCGCTTTGGCGGACGGGAGAACCTCGAGGCGGTGGAGTTCCTGAAGTACTTCAACACGCTGGTGCACCGGGAGCACCCCGGGGTGCTGACGATCGCGGAGGAGTCGACTGCGTGGACGGGGGTATCGCGTCCGACGTACGTGGGGGGGCTCGGCTTCAGCCTCAAGTGGAACATGGGCTGGATGCACGACGTGCTGGACTACTTCGAGAAGGATCCGGTGCATCGCAAGTACCACGCGAACACGCTGACGTTCAGCATGCTGTACGCGTACTCGGAGAACTTCGTGCTGGCGTTCTCCCATGACGAGGTGGTGTACGGGAAGCGATCGCTGCTCAACAAGCTGCCGGGGGACGACTGGCAGAAGCGGGCGAACCTGCGGGCGCTGTACGGCTACATGTACGGCCATCCGGGCAAGAAGCTGCTGTTCATGGGGGCGGAGTTCGGCCAGTGGAACGAGTGGGACCACAACGCGAGCCTGCAGTGGCACCTGCTCGACCAGCCGGAGCACGCGCAGCTCTTGCGGTGGATGAAGGATCTCAACGCGCTGTACCTCAGCGAGCCCTCCCTGTACCAGCGTGACTTCTCTCCCGACGGGTTCCGTTGGATCGACTGCCGCGACACGGACAACTCCGTGTACTCGTTCCTGCGCTTCGCCAACGACACCAACGACCAGCTCGTGTTCGTGTGCAACTTCACCCCCGTCCCTCGCGAAGGATACCGCGTCGGAGTCCCCCACCCGGGCTGGTACGCCGAGCGCCTCAACTCCGATGCCTCGATCTACGGCGGCGGCAACGTCGGCAACGGCGGAGGAGTGCACGCCGAGCCAATTCCGTGGCAGGGGTACGAATGGTCGGTGACCCTTCGATTGCCTCCGCTCGCCGTGCTCGTGTTCAAGAGGCAATGAGCAGGACCGATCCAGGAGAACCCCCGTGACCCCCGACGCACTGCGCACGATCATCATCGAGAGCGTGACTCCGAGCATCGACGACGGCCGCTTCCCGATCAAGCGGGAGGCAGGCGACACGGTCCGCGTCGAGGCGGACATCTTCAAGGAGGGCCACGACCTGCTGTGCGCGGTCGTCCTGTTCCGCCCCAAGGGCGCCTCCGCCTGGTCCGAATCCCCGATGAAGCACGTCGACAACGACCGCTGGGCCGGGGCCTTCATCACCCACGACATCGGACGCTGGGAATACACCATCGAGGCCTGGACCGACCTGTACGGCTCCTGGCTCGAGGGGCTGCTCAAGAAACACGTCGCCGGCGAGCACGTGCTCAGCGAGCTGCTCGAGGGGCTGCGCCTCGTGCGCGCCGCGATGACCCGCGCCCCGGCTGCCGAAGCCAGACGCATCGAGCAGTTCGACCGTCGCTGGTCCACGGCGTCCACCGAGGACGAGCAGATCGCGGTCGCCCGGGATCCGGAGCTCGTGGCGCTCCTGGAGGCCCACCCGGACCGGTCGCGGTCGTCGTTCCACGGGCGCATCCTCGAGGTGGTCGTAGACCCGCTGGTGGCGCGATTTGGTTCGTGGTACGAAATGTTTCCCCGATCGCAGGGGAAGGTACCCGGGCGGGGCGCGACGCTGCGGGAGTGCGAGGAGCGCCTGCCGGAGATCCGGGAGATGGGCTTCGACGTGCTCTACATGCCGCCGGTCCATCCGATTGGCCGCACGAACCGCAAGGGCAAGAACAACGCGGTGGTGGCGCAGCCGGGGGATCCGGGGAGCCCGTACGCGATCGGGTCGGAGGAAGGCGGGCACTTCGCGGTGGAGCCGTCCCTCGGCACGCTCGACGACTTCGACCACTTCGTGCGCGCGTGCAGCGACCACGGCATGCAGGTGGCGATGGACTTCGCGATCCAGTGCTCGCCGGATCACCCGTGGGTGCGCGAGCACCCGGAGTGGTTCTTCAAGCGTCCCGACGGGACCATCAAGTACGCCGAGAACCCGCCGAAGAAGTACCAGGACATCTACCCCTTGGACTTCACGTGCGACGCCTGGGAGTCGCTCTGGCAGGAGCAGCTGCGGATCGTGGAGTTCTGGGCGTCGCACGGCGTGAAGATCTTCCGCGTCGACAACCCCCACACCAAGCCCTTGCGCTTCTGGCAGTGGCTCATCGATCGCGCCAAGGAGAAGCACCCCGAGCTCATCTTCTTCGCCGAGGCGTTCACCCGCCCCAAGATGATGAAGGTCCTGGGCAAGGCCGGCTACAGCCAGTCGTACACCTACTTCACCTGGCGCAACACCAAGCACGAGCTCACCGAGTACCTCACCGAGCTCACCCGCACCGAAATGAAGGAGTTCTACCGGGGGAACTTCTTCACCAACACCCCCGACATCCTGCCGTTCTTCCTGCAGACCGGAGGGCGTCCCGCCTTCAAGATCCGCGCGGTCCTGGCCGCGACCCTGTGCTCGAACTGGGGCATCTACAACGGCTTCGAGCTGTGCGAGAACCGCGCCCTGCCGGGACGCGAGGAGTATGCCGACTCCGAGAAGTACGAGCTCAAGGTCTGGGACTGGGACCGCCCCGGCAACATCAAGCCCCTCATCCGTACCCTCAACCTCGCCCGCAAGAACAACCCCGCCCTGCAGGAATACGACAACCTCGAGTTCTACTGGGCCGACCACGAAGACATCATCGTCTACGGCAAGTCCACCCCCGACCTGTCCAACATCGTCGTCGCCGTCGTCAACCTCAACCCCTTCCAGATCCGCGAAACCCTCGTGCACATCCCGCCCCACAAGCTCGGTGTGGGCGACGGCGAGCACTACACCGTGCACGACCTGATCAGCGGCGAGCGTTGGGGGTGGCGCGGCCACTCCAACTACGTCCGCCTCGACCCCCACCTCGATCCCGCTCACCTGTTCGTCATCGAGCGCAACCGCTGACCTCTCCCACCCGCCCCGCCTAGCGTTGCGTGCCTTCGATGTAGGCCGCGAGACGTTGCGGTACCACGAGCGCGGCGATCCGAATCCGCCCCTCGAACAGCAGGCGGGCAAGCCCGGGCCCGAGATCGATCCGCACGTGATACGCCAGCAGCGTCCGGTCCGGCCCGCACGGCCACAGCAGGAACCACCCCCACGCGTCGTCGAGCGCGTGCGGATACCGCCGGTCCACCCAGAACCGGAACAGATGGCTGCCGAGCCGATCGTCGGACTCCGATCGCACGCGCAACGTGTACCGTCCGTGGAACACCGAGACCCCCTGATCCAGCTCCACGAGCCGATCTGGACCGTCGAGA
>JAKLDZ010000184.1 GCA_022703255.1 Myxococcota bacterium
CGGTCAGTTGCCAGAGCGGGCTGGTGGAGTGCAACGGCACGTGTGTGAGCACGCTCACGGACAACGCCCACTGCGGCGGCTGCGGGAACGTGTGCGGCGCGGGCCAGGTCTGCTCGAACGGCACCTGTGCGCTGAGCTGCCAGCAGGGGCTGCAGGAATGTTCCGGACTGTGCGTGAACACCAAGACCGACAATGCCAACTGCGGAGGCTGCGCGACGGCGTGCAAGCCGGGGGAGCTGTGCTCGGACGGCGACTGCGCACTGAGCTGTCAGACCGGACTGACGCAGTGCGGGGCGCTGTGCGTGAACGCGCTGACCGACAACAGCCACTGCGGCGCGTGCGACGCAGCGTGCGCTTCCGGACAGCTCTGCTCCAACGGCGCGTGCGCCCTGAGCTGCCAGCAGGGGCTCGACGAGTGCAACGGGCTGTGCGTGAACCTCAAGTCGGACATCTCGAACTGCGGCGTCTGCGGCAAGAAGTGCGCTGCCGGAGAAGTCTGCTCCGACGGCGCCTGCGCCCTGAGCTGCCAGAGTGGGCTGACCCAATGCAACGACACGTGCGTCAACACGCTCACCGACATGGCGAACTGCGGCGGCTGCGCGAAGCCGTGCCCCGCAGGATACGCGTGCGTCGCGGGCGCGTGCGATCTGAGCTGCCAGCAGGGACTCACCGAGTGCGGTGGGCAGTGCGTGAACACCGACACCGACAACGCCCATTGCGGAGGTTGCTCCAAGCCCTGTGCTGCGGGCCAGGTGTGCAACAACGCAGCGTGCTCGCTCAGCTGCCAGCAGGGACTGACCAACTGCAGCGGCAAGTGCGTGAACCAGCTCACGGACAACGCGAACTGCGGCGGGTGCGGTGTCGCGTGCGCCGCCGGGAAGGTGTGCTCGAACGGGACCTGCCAGCTCACGTGCCAGCAGGGGCTCCAGGCGTGCACCGGCACCTGCGTCAACACGCAGACAGACCTGCAGAACTGCGGCGCATGCGGTGCGAAGTGCCTGGCCGGGCAGGTGTGCTCGAACGGCGCGTGCGCCGTGAGCTGCCAGGCCGGGCTCGACCTGTGCAATGGGGTGTGCGCCAACTTCAAGACCGACAACGCGAACTGCGGCTCTTGCGGCGCGGTGTGCGCCAGCGGAACGGTGTGCTCCGACGGCGTCTGCGCGGTGAGCTGCCAGAGCGGACTGACCAACTGCGGCGGAGTCTGCGCGAACCTGCAGACCGACAACGGACACTGCGGCACGTGCGTCAAGTCCTGCGTGGCCGGACAGGTCTGCTCGTCGGGAAGCTGCGCGCTGAGCTGCCAGCAGGAGCTGACGCCGTGCTCGGGATTGTGCGTCAACACCAAGACCGACCTCGCGAACTGCGGCGCATGCGGCCACGCCTGCGCACCAGGGCAGGTGTGCTCAAACGGCGTCTGCGCGGTGAGCTGTCAGAGCGGGCTGACGAACTGCTCGGGCCTGTGCGTGAATCTGCAGACCGACTTCAGCCACTGTGGGACCTGCCCGACTACCTGCATCGCCGGACAGATCTGCGCGGGCGCCGCATGCACGCTAAGCTGCCAGGCCGGGCTTCAGGAATGCGCGGGCAAGTGCACGAACCTGCAGAGCGACAACGCGAACTGTGGGACCTGCGGCACTGTCTGCGCCGCGGGCACGGCGTGTGTCGGAAGCACCTGCCAGGTCTCCTGCGAGAGCGGCCTGGTGGACTGCAATGGCGGCTGCGTGAACCTGCAGACCGACGACTTGAACTGCGGGACATGCGGAAACGCCTGTGCGGTGGGGCGGTCGTGCGTTTTGGGGCAGTGCAAGCTCGTGTGCGCCGGAGGAACGACGGAGTGCAACGGCGCCTGCTACAACCTGCAGATGAATCCGGAGCACTGCGGCTCGTGCACGACGGTGTGCCCGGCCGGGCAGGTCTGCCAGAACGGGTCTTGCACGCTCGAGTGCGTCGGCGGACTGACGAACTGCGACGGCGCGTGCACCAACACGCTGTGGGATCCGGCCCACTGCGGGAACTGCACGACCACCTGCCCGAGCGCGCCGAACGCGACGCCGGTGTGCGCGAACGGGAGTTGCACGTTTGCCTGCAACAGCGTGCGGGGCAACTGCAACTGGGATCCCGTAGACGGCTGCGAGACGGACCTCGGGGGCACCGCGCTGCATTGCGGCCAGTGCGGGCACGCGTGTCCGACGCCTGCTCATGCCGCGGCAGCTTGCACGAACGGCACCTGCGGGGTGGGAACGTGTGACGGCGGGTGGGGGGACTGCGACCTCGACGCCTTGAACGGGTGCGAAGCGGATCTCGAGAACGACGCCAACAACTGCGGTGCGTGCGGGAATGTCTGCCCGAGCGGGTTCTGCGAAGACGGGTCATGTCCGGCCTGTCAGTCCGGCACCTTCTCCGAGGTGACCAAGTCCGGCGGCAATGAGACCGTGGGCTCCTACTTCGAAGACCTCGACGGTGACGGATTCCTGGACACGATCTGGATCAACCAACTCGACCAGACCGCAACGGTCTGGTGGGGGGACGGGACCAACTACTTCGGTCCTGACAGCACCACGTTCTCAGTTGGGCGCTCAGGTGGCGGCGCCGGCTTCGGCGATGTCAACGGCGACGGTCGCAAGGACGTCGTGGCCAGCAACCAGGACTCGTCGCAAGTACGAGTCGCGCTGCAGACCGCGCCCCGAACATTCCCTGGCCTGACGAGCATTTCGCAGAGCGGGTTCCCGACCTGGATAGTGCTCTTCGATGCGAATCGCGACGGCAAGCTCGACATGCTCGTCAAGGCATCGTCCATGGGCTGCTGGGTCCTTCGACAGGGCGACGGCACAGGAGGGTTCGCAGCGGGGGCTTGCCTCTCGGGCGTTCCGATCACCAACGGGATCGTCAGGGCGGCGGACCTCGACAACGACGGGTGGGCCGAGTTGGTCTGGAGGGATCCCTCGGTAGTGCAGATGGTCGTGGCCAAGATGACTGCCAGCGGTGCGGTGCAGGGAACAACTCCGGTGCCGGTCCCAGGCCACACCACCCTCGGATTGCCCGACCTACTGGACCTGAATCAGGACGGCCTGATCGACATCGTCGCTTCCGCTGAGAGCGGGGGAACGTACTCGGTCCTTGTGCTGTATGGCGTCGGAGGTCTCGCCTACTCCCCGTGCAAGTTCGGTCCCACCCCAGGCAACGTCAGCCCGCTCTCCTTCGGCGATCCGAACAAGGACAAGAAGCCGGAGTACGTGCGTTCGACGACCTGCGCCTACTGCTCGAGCACGTACTACATCGGACGGGCACAGTAGCTGCGGTCGTCAACCATCCGGCACCCACGGCGTAGTCCCCCTTGCGGCAGAGTGTCCTCTGTCGCGGAGCCCCTCCTGCGCACGAGTCCAGGGTGCCATCGCTCTTCCCGTCGGGCAGCTTCAGGCTGAGCTGTCTTGGCGGGAAGCGCTTCTTCTCACCAGCACCCGCACCTCGCCGTGCATCCCATACACGCGGTCATGCTCCTCGCGGAACGGCCCGCCGCACAGGATGAATCCCACGCAGTCACGACAGACAGGCAGCTTCGCCTTCTCGCGACGCAGACGCTGCATCAACCACGGCGGAGAGGGCGTGATCGCCCCCGGCCGGTCCGGCAACAGGCAGAGCGGTATCCCCTGCACGCTGACCCGCCTCGAGACGTCGAGCGCCCCCGCTACTCGATCCTTCGCCTCGGCCCAGGGCACCACCTTCCCCTGCCGCGCCGCACGCGAAGCGGGCTCCGGATAGGCGAGGTGGATCGCGGCCGGATTCATGCGCAGCGCGACCCCGACCGCAGCCGGAAGCTCATCGATGTTGGTGCGGGTCACCGGAATCGAGACGTCGATTCGACGAATGCCCTCCTTCTGCGCGCGCGATACCCCCGCAATCATCCTCGCGAACGCGCCCTTGCGCCCCGCGACGGCATCGTGCACCGCGGCGCTGCCGCCCATCACTTCGACCACGAGCCCGTTCACCCCCGCCTCCACCAGGCGGCGCGTCAGCGCAGCGTCGGCCAGCGCGTGAGCGTGGGTGATCACCGTGATCCGCTGGAATCCAAGCTCCTTCCCGAGCGCGACGACTTCGGGCAGGTCCTCGCGCAGGGTGGGCTCCCCTCCCCCGAGCAGAAGCTCCACCGCCCCGAGGAATCGCGAACGCTCGAGCGATGTCCGCAGCAGATCCAGGGACGGCGGTGTCGCATCGCGCGGCCCCGGAATGCAGTGGCACGCCTCGGCGTCGAGCTCGCACCCGGTGCCCAGATCGAGATACGCGAGCGACTGCATCGCAGCGTGCAGGTGCTGCGCGTTGCGCTTCATCCGGATGACCTCACCCGGCTCGAACTCGGGCGTGCGCAGGATGCTCTGCACCTCGAGCAGCTCGCCGGGGATCTCGAAGGGCGGGGCGACAAACAGGCCCCTGGCCTCGCAGTCGCGGAACATGCGCGTGCCCGGGAACGGAATCGCGTGCTGCAGCAGCGGCCACGCCCCGTGCAGCTCGAACAGCATCGTCGCGAACTCGAGGGTCTTGTTGATCTGCGCCTTCGTCTCCCCGGGCACGCCCACGATGTAGTGGACCTGCAGCGGTATCCGCTCCTCTTCGCACACGCGCGCCAGCTCCACCACCGCCGACAGCTTCAACCCCTTGCCTATGACCTCGCGCAGCAGCTCCGGATCGCCCGACTCCGCGGACACCGTGATCTTCGTGTTGCCCGCGGCCTTGATCGCCCGCACGGTCTCCCGGTCGAGCCGATCCGCCCGATACCCGTTCACGGCGTCCCAGGCGATCCCCTCCTCCGCCATCGCCTGCGTCAGCGCCCGGAACCGCTCCGCATCGACATTGATGTTGTCGTCGAGGAACAGCAGCCTCTCTGCCCCCCACCGCGACCGGAGCTCCCGCGCGAGGGCACGGACATACCCCACCGAATGCGCCCTCCACGGCAGCTCGAGCACCTGGTTCGTGCAGAAGTTGCACCGGTACGGGCAGCTCCGGCTCGTCATCAACGGCATCAGCCGCTCCGGCACGTGATACTCGTGCACCAGATCCGCGGCGACCGCATCGGCCATCACGCCGAAGTAGCGCTCCATGTCGAGCAGATCGAATGCCGGCGGCGGAAGCTCATCGAGGTCGCGCATCGGCTCCGGCGCTTCCGGATTCCACGAGATGCCGCCATCCCGCTCCCTGCAGGCCAATCGCGGCAACCCCGCGAGCGGCTCCTGTCGCTCCAGCCGACGCACCAGCTCCGGCAACGTCGGCTCCCCCTCCCCCACCAGAATCCAATCGCACTCCCGAATGGCACCCATCACGCGCGCGGGGTCGAACGGGAAGTAGTTCATCCCGCACACGTACAGGTCGGCAAGTCCCAGGCTGTCGTCGGGGAGACGGTCGCGCAGCGCCCTTGCGGTCTGCGGCACGAGGTTCTCCCGAAGACGGTTCATCTCGGAGAACATCGTGAGTCCGACGATGACGACGGCGGGGCCAGGCATCGACGCGCGGACGCGCGCGGTCTCGTCGGCGACCTCCTGCACCTCGGCTCCCAGGTGGCGAACCTTCGCGCCGTCGGGCCGCAGGCGGAGGCCGGGATGGAACGTGAACGCGTCGACGACCCGGACCTCGTGCCCCTGGTTTCGCAGCCACGCGGCATTGCTGAGCATTCCGAGGCTGCTGAAGAGCGGATAATGGGCGAACACCTCGGGGAGGCGTATCGGCGGGTTGACGAATACGACGTTCATCGCGCGGGCTCGCCCTGCGCGCCGTCGGGAATGCGCATCAGCTTCACGATCCACTGGTTGCATCCCTGCGCGCTCACGGGGCGGTGGACATCCACGCGGAAGGGGAACCTGCGGGCGAACTCCACGAGCTGGTGGCTGGACCAGTTGCGATAGTGCTCGTGGCCGACAGGGGCGTTCTGGTCGGCGTAGCGGGCCTGGGACGAAGTGCGCAGCAGGCCATAGGCGACCGAGTCGCAGAGCACGAACTGCCCCTGCACGCGCAGGAGCGAGGCGAGGTTGCGGAACGCTCGTTCCATGTCGCGGAAGTGGTTGACCGAGCGCAGGGCGAGGACGTAGTCGAAGTAGCCCGGCTCCCACGAGAAGGCCTCGACGGTACCGTGGTGCAGCGTGCCGCCCATGCCGCTCGAGCGCAATCGCTCCAGGGCCTGCTCATCGGGATCGAGGCCGTGGTACTGCACGAGTCCCGCATCGATGAGACCGCGCAGCTCGTCGCGATAGAGCTGATCGCCGCAGCCGACGTCGAGCACCCTGCCGCGGATTCGCGAGATCTCCTTCCGAAGCCAGCGCTCCTCGCGTTCGAATGCGGGCTCGGTGTCCACCTTCGCCGCCTCGCAACACCGCCGACGATCCGGGCATGCGAGGCACTCGGGGTGAATGCGAACGCGGACCACGTCGCGCAGGAACTCCTGCAGAGTCCCTCGCTCATTGCGGTCCACGTACACCTGCTCGAGCTCGTCCTTCACGCGGCGGAGCTCGTCGTCGGTGAAGTCTCCGGTATCGGAGCGATACAGCGCAGCCGCACCTTCGGAAATCAGGATCAGGCCGCGTGCGGGAGTCTCGCAGTCCACGAGGGCCGGGACCGGGCAGGCACCGGCCTTGGGCTCGAATGCGGGGAGGTCGCGGTCGAGCTCGTAGTTGAACGAGTTGGCGCGGACACGACGCTCGGGGCGCAGGGCGGCTTCGCCGTCGCGGGACAGCACCGCAGCGGGCACGCCGGGGCAGGTCGCCTCGTGCGCGCACTCCTGGCAGGGAAACGGCTTGGAGCGCGATCCCTCGGATTCCCTGGGGAGCGCGGTCCCTGCCTCCGAGGGGCCGAACGCTCGGACGCCATAGCGCAGGAGCTCGTCGCGCAGATGAGCTTCGTCCGGAAGCAGGCAGGGGGGAAGTCCCTCCCAAGCCGCGATCACGTCCGCACCGGCCCGCCTCGCGCGATGCAGCGCGGCGCGCATCGCCTCCGCCATCGAGGAGGCAGGGAGCCAATCCTGCGCTTGAATCCCATCCAGGGGGGCGACGAATCGAATCCCGAGCGTCGCGCGGCGGGGGAGCGCCACGATCGCTTCCACGAGTGTCTCCAGCTCCGTGCGATTCGATGCGACCACGGTGCAGGCCGCTTCGACCCGGCAGGAGGGGGGAGCCTCGAGCAGCAAGGCCGCCAGCCCTTTCCAGGTCTGCTCGTGCGCTCCCTGCACTCCGACCAGCGCATCGTGGATCGCAGGGTCGGCCGCGTGAAGCGCCACGCGGGCATACGACAAGCCGCCGTCGTTCAGGGCGCGCCGCACCTCCGGATACACGAGCATGCGCCCGTTGGTCGCAACACCGAAGCCGATCCCGAGCTTGCGCGCCGCCCCGAGCAACACCCTCAGATCGCGCCGCATCAGCGGCTCACCCCCGACGATCACGACGGCTTTCGCTCCGGACAGTGCCGCGTCCCTCAGGTCCTGAGCCACTGCGCGGGTGTCGCGCTCCTCTGCGGTCGTCGCTGCGGTGCCGACCGCGCGCGCGTTGTCGCCCCCTCCCACGCGCACCAGGACTGCATCGCTCAGGGATAGCACGAGGATCCCCCCTTCACCCGACACACATGCCGAGAGGCGAGGCCCCGACAGGGATCCGACGCACCTCCCGTCGGGTCGCCAGATCGACGAGCGACACCGAATCGGCGCCCCGGTTGGTCACGTAGGCCTGCCGTCCCCCGGGGAGCAACTGCACGTACGCCGGATTCGGGCCCACTTGAATTCGTCCGTTCTCCTTCCTTCCCACCAGATCGATGACCGACAGGTGGTCCTGATCGGAGTTGGTCACCAGGGCCTCGCGGCCATCGGGCGTGACGCACACGCCGACATGGCACGAGCCGACTTCCATCTTCCACCACACGCGCCACTGCGCGGTCTCGATGGCGTAGAGGTGATTCGAGATGAAGCAGGCCACCAGGGCGACCTTGCCCCCGGGGGTGAGCGCGAGCCCGAGGGGTCCGCTCGGAGCCGGAATCGACCTGACCTTCACTCCGGTCGCGGCATCGAGCACCGCGACGTCGTGGGATTCCTCGTTGGTCACCACCACGTACTTGCCGCCAGGGAGCACGCGCAGGTCGCACGGTCCCTCGCCGATGTGCACGTGGCGGACGACCCGCCAGTCGGCGGTGTCGATGAGGGAGACGGTGTGCGCGTACTCGTTGGCCACGAACACCCTGCCCTCATCGGGCGTGAAGGCGCACCCCGCGGCGCCGTCCTCGACACGCACCGTGCGCACCGGCTCCAGCCGCGCCGTATCGATCACCGTCACATCCATGCTGTCGCGGTTCGACACGACCAGCGTGGCGCCGTCGGGCGAGAGCGCGGCCAGCATCGGCTCGGCCCCGACTCGCACGGTCGCAGATACTTCGTGAGACGATGTGTCGATGACCGTGACGCAGTCCGAGCCGCCTCCGACGACGTAGGCACGGGGAGCGGTGGGGCTGCGTTCGACCACGCCCGGCGTCCTCAGTAGATCACCGAATCGTCGCCATTGGTGACGGTCACCACCACGATGACGTTCCACTTGAGCGAAGCGTCGAGCTTGTGCCACGCCGAGACGACGGTGTCTGCGTACTGCTGGTCGTAGGCGATGACTGCGAGCATCGAGCGCCCCCAGGAGTTGTACGACTCGGCGTTCTTCTGGCTCAGCGGGATGTCCGAGAGCTTCTTGGTCAGGATCGTCGTGGCTTCGGCCTCGGTGTACGGATTCGTGGGGGGATAGTGATAGGCCCTCACCACGCTCACCCCGATGTTCCTCCCGTCGATGAGCATCAGGATGTCGGTCTTCTTGCCGCCTTCGTCGATGTAGTCGATCTTCGACTCCGACAGGATCAGCGACGCCTGGTCGCACCGCGCGAGCATCTCGTAGGCCGCGATCTCCGACTCGATCGAGCTGCCTCCGAGGTTTCCGTCGTCCCAGATCTGCTTGCCGCCCGGCGTGAGCAGGCTCAGGTCCCAGCCCGTCGTGCCGAAGTCCACGCTGTTCGTGAAGAGGAAGGGCGCGTCCGCGTTCCACTCCGTGTCATCGAGCTCGTTGCACACGCACTGGACCTGCCCCAGACCGCCCAGGATCTGACAGGCCGCGCCGTCCTCCCCCGCCTCCGCCCCAGAATCTTCGCCCCCCTCGGCCTCTCCGTCGGTGGCCGCATCGCCCTGCTGCACGTCGGCAGAGACGTCGATCGGCGCGTCGGCAGAGACATCGGAAGGGGCATCGGTCGAGGCATCGACGGAGGCATCCTCGGCCGCATCCGCACCCGAATCCTGCGGCGCGGCGTCCGCTTCCGCATCACCGCTCCCAGCCTCACTCGCGGCGTCGGATGCCGCTCCGTCGTCGAGCGCATCCGGAACCTCTTCCGCATCGGTCCCCGCGTCCGCGGACGCTTCGACCGGCGCCTCGCCGTCGTTCTGGGCGTCCGGCTCGTCCGCGGCGTCTACCACCGCGGGCTCGTCGCCCTTGGCATCCTCCTTCGTCGATGCGTCGTTCGGTTCCGCGACATCCTCGGAAGCGTCACTCGCATCCGGTTGCGGTTCCGGAGCGGAATAGGGCGTGTCGTTGGAGGAGCAACCGACCGCTGCAGCCACGAGCAGCGAAGCGAGGAAGAAGTTGAGGCGGCGCGAGGTGGACATGGATACCTTTCGGCGAACCCTGGGAGGATAGCGCATCGCAGGCGGTGAGCGACGAGGAACCCTGCGCGGCCGTCGCCTCGCGGCTCGGTGGAGTCGCCGCCCGACCTTGCCAGCCGAAGCTCCCCTGCTACCGTGCTGCACGTGAGCAAGCCCCCGACGCGGGTGACCCTCGCAGGGACACGGGTCGCGCTCCCGAGCAACGGTGGCGAGGCTGTGAGCCACAACGTGGCCCTCGGGTACCTGCAGGCCTTCGTGGAAGACGAGGCCGACCTGCGGGTGCGGCGCGTGGACTTCACCATCCGGCCCGGGGACGCGGAGCTGCCGGACCGCGCGGTCGACGAGGTGCTCGAGGGCGATCCGGAGCTGATCGGGATCTCCAGCTACTGCTGGGACGCCGACGCGTTCGGGACACTTGTGGACCGCGTGGCGGAGCGGTCGCCGACGAGCGTGATGGTTTTGGGGGGCGCGACCGCGACCTTCGCGGGAGAGGAGTTCCTCCGCGCCCATCCGGCGGTCCGTCTCGCCGTGTTCGGCGAGGGCGAGGAGACCTTCCGGGAGCTCGTTCGGGGAGGGATTCACGCGCCGGCTTCGGTGGCGGGCGTGCTGTACCGCGATGGTGACGTCATCCGGCGCACGCCGGCGCGGCCCGTGAGCGAGCTGAGCGCGCTGCGCTCGCCCTACCTGTCTGGCGTGATGGATCCTCCGCGCAACCAGCTCGCCCTCGAGTGGTCGCGCGGGTGCGTGTACCGGTGCAAGCACTGCGCGTGGAAGAACTTCCTCGGCGGGCTGCGCCTCGGCGATCCGGCTTCGATCGTCGCCGAGCTCGGCTGGGCCGTCGATCACGGCCACGAGCTGGCGTTCGTGCTCGACGCAGCGATCAACTTCGACGCGGCCTGGCTCGACGAGGTGACGTTGCAGGCGGCGAGGAGGGTTGCTCGCGATCGGCTTTCCCTGGCGTACTTCTTGAGCCGGGATCACTTCCGCGAGGAGCAGCTCCGCTCGCTGGAGCGGCTCGGCGCCCACGAGATCTGGCTCGGCGTCGAAAGCACCAACCGTCACG
>JAKLDZ010000185.1 GCA_022703255.1 Myxococcota bacterium
TTGCCGTCGCCGTCGCCGTCGCCGTCGCCGTTGCCGTCGCTTCGCCCCGCCCTCCAGCCGCAACGCCAATCGCAATCCCGATCGCCAGCAGAGCCACGGCCCCTATGCCGCCGATCACGAACATCTTGAGGCGAGCTCCCTTCGCCGGCGCAGGGATCAGCTCGTCGTCTTCCGTTGCGGACACGAATCGGGGCTCCCCGGACTGCAGCGTCGATCTCGCCGGCTCGGCTGCCTTGGGGGGCACGTCCACGGACGCGAGTGTGGGCGCCTCCTCCGTGGGGGCGCCCTTCGCCGTGCCAAGATTCTCGAGGTTCGCCGGAGGCGGCGGAGGCGTTGCGCGCTTCGTGTCAACGACCGGGGCGGGTGCGTCGGCCGGTTCTTCCGGAGCTTCCTCCCCCTCACCCGCCACGGCGGGGAACTGCTTCGCAGCCTCTTCGAAGGACTCCGCAAATGCGTCGTCCATCGGGATGTCGTCGAGCTCCGGGTCGGGCTTCTCCATGATGACCGGAGATGGCTGCATCGCAGGCAAGCCGAGGAGCGTGGCCTTGCGCTCCGGAATGACACCCTTGGGCTTGCCGTCTCTCCCCGGCCTGGTCGCCGCAGCGGCCGCCGTCTTCGCGCCCTCGCTCTCGGCAGCCTTGACGTCTTGGGCCACCGGAGCCGCCGCCCCCGGCCTCGGTGACTTGCCCGCCTGGGCGGCATCGGTCGCGCTTCTCGTGCTCCCCGGATCGCTCAATCGCAGGGCGCGGTTGATCGCCGCCTTGCGCGAGCTCATCGAGTGGCTCGCGAGCTGCTCGACCATCTTGGCGACGTTTTCGAGCTCGGCCGGCTTGCCAGCCGATCGGAGCGCAGCAGCCATCTCCGCAGGCGAGGCATGACGCTTCGAGGGGTCGAGGCTCAGCGCCCGCCTCAAGACGTCCTGCAGCTTCACGTCGATCCCGTCGAGCTTGGGCACGATCCCCTTCGTGAGCGCCTGCACCGCCGGCGCCTGCAACCCCTTCTCCGCGGCCCCCGGGGTGCCGATCACGGCGAACAGCGGCTTGCCCGCCAGCAGCTCCCACAGGATCGCCGCGAGCACGAACATGTCGCTGCGCACATCGGGTTCCCCTCCCGCCGCGAAGTGCTCCGGGGACCGATACCCAAGCATGTCGTCGTCTTGCGACAGCACCGCCTTCGCTGCCGCCCGCCCCGCCAGCGGAAGCTCGAACAACCAGCTCGCGCCGTCGGATGCCACCAGCACGCGATCAGGGGCCAGACCGCCCGTCACCAGCGTCGTCAGCTCCTTCTTCCGCTCCACCAGCGACTGCACCGCGGTCATCCCGTCGAGTACGTCGATCCCCATGCGGATCACTACCGACGGAGGCGTCTTGTGCTTTCTGCTCGAGCTGGCTCGCAGCAGCGTTCGCAGGGTCTCTCCCTCGGCGTAGTCCTGCACGATCCCCACGCGTCCATCCGCCAGGATGACGTCGTGCACCGGCGCGACCCGGTCGAGCGTCTGTCCTTTCACTCCCCAGGCCGCCTGGCACAGGTCCTCGACGAGCCAGGCGTCGATCCACGCGCTGGGCTGGATACTGCGGACGACCAGGATGTCAATGTCTTCGAACTTCCCAGCGACCTTTCGCGCGGCAGACAGCGACCCGAACTTGTCGTGCACCAACTCCGCCAGCAGCTCGTAATCGCCGAGCATGTCCGGTCGGTATCCCTTCGACTGCGTTCCTGGCTTCGGGGTCTTGATCTGCATCGAACCACCTGCCGGAGTGTCTCGCTTCGACAGCCATCGGTGGCAAGCATCCGCCCGAGCTCGCCACACCACGGCTCTCGCTTCCGGTCGCCCTATCCAACCACAACCAGACCCCGCACGGTAGCGTCCTGCTTGGTGGACTTCCACGTTCTGCGCAGGTACAGTCCGTCCCCTGGTTGCGCCGGCTCTCGTCCCGGCCGTACGGAGGTTTCCCATGCCCATTCGCCAGGGGCCCATCCAGCAGTCCCATCTCGAGTCGATCGCGGATCTCCTCATGGGGGCCGCTCACGCTGACGGCACGCTCGAAGGCGTGGAGGCCGAGGCTGTCCGACGCATCCTCCGAGAGCTGCTCGAAGCGGAGCTGCCGGCCGATTTGGAGTCCCGACTGGAGACCTTCGACGCCTCCGCGTTCGACATCCAGGGCGCTGCGGACAAGCTCGACATTTCCGAGCCGGAGGATCGGCGCTGGTTGCTCAACCTGGTGTCGACGGTGGTCGAGGCCGACGAGTCCCACGACCTCGAGGAGAGCGCGTACATCAAGCGCGTCGGAGCGGCCATCGGCGCTTCCTCCTCCGAGTACGAGGACTTGACCGTGGAGATCATCAGCATCTCCGGCAAGCGCAAGCAGCCTCCACCCCTTCCGAAGAAAGCTCTCGCGAAGTAGCGCGACCGCGTTCCCGGCCGGCTCGCCGGCCGCTGGAGCGTCCGGCCTCTTGCGCAAGTGTCCTTGGGTCCCCAGGGACGACCTAGCTCGCCGCCTCTCTCCCAGGTGACCATGTTCCGCGACTCCACCTACCAGCTCCCCGACCTCGACCCCGCCCAGACCGCCGACTGGATCGAGTCCATCTCCGCCGTCGCAGAGCGCCAGAGCCCCATGCGCCTGCGCTTCCTCGTTCGAAGGCTCATCGATCACGCTCGTGGCCTCGGCGTCGATGTCCCCCTGCTGGTGCAGACTCCGTACATCAACACGATCAGCCCGGATCACGAGCCGCCGTACCCGGGCGATGACGCGTTGGAGAAGCGTATCCGCAGGCTGATCCGTTGGAACGCTGCGGTCATGGTGATCCGCGCGAACAAGCGGTTCGCGGGGATCGGCGGACACCTGTCCACGTACGCTTCCGCGGCCTCGCTGTACGAGGTCGGATTCCACCACTTCTTCCGCGGACGCGACTTCGCGGGGGGGGGTGATCAGGTCTTCATCCAGGGGCACGCCGCCCCCGGCATCTACGCCCGCGCGTTCCTCGAGGGCCGCCTCACCGAGGATCAGCTCGATCACTTCCGTCGCGAAGTGGCACTGGGCAAGGGGCTCAGCTCCTACCCCCACCCGCGGCTGATGCCTCGCTTCTGGGAGTTCTCCACCGTGTCCATGGGCCTCGGCCCCATCACCGCCGTCTACCAGGCCCGCTTCAACCGCTACCTGCACGCCCGCGGCATCAAGGACACCTCCGCGTCGCGCGTCTGGGCGTTCCTCGGCGACGGTGAAACGGACGAGCCGGAGGCCCTCGGCGTCATCTCCCTCGCCGCCCGCGAGAAGCTCGACAACCTCGTCTTCGTCGTCAACTGCAATCTCCAGCGCCTCGACGGTCCCGTCCGTGGCAACGGGAAGATCATCCAGGAGCTCGAGACCATCTTCCGCGGCGCCGGATGGAACGTCATCAAGGTCATCTGGGGCAGGGAGTGGGACGACCTCATTGCCAAGGACAACGAGTACCTGCTCGTCAAGCGCATGGGCGAGATCGTCGACGGGCAGTTCCAGCGCTACTCCGTCGAGTCCGGAGACTTCATCCGCCACGACTTCTTCGGCAAGGACCCTCGCCTGCTGCAGATGGTCAGCCACCTGTCCGACGAGGACCTCGAGAAGCTGCGTCGCGGCGGACACGACATGCACAAGCTGCATGCCGCCTATCACCTCGCAACGAACTCCAACTCCGGTGCTCCCACCGTCATCCTCGCCCACACCGTCAAGGGATGGACCCTCGGCAAGGGCGTCGAGGCCAAAAACGTCACCCACCAGACCAAGAAGCTCGACGAGGAAGAGCTGCGCCTGTTCCGCAATCGCCTGCAGCTCGATATCCCCGATCGCGAGCTCGCAAATCCACCCTTCTACCACCCGGGCATGGACAGCGAAGAGGTCCAGTACATGCTCGAGCGCCGTCGCGCCCTCGGCGGCTTCGTCCCCGCTCGGCGCAGCCGCTCCTACTCGCTGCCCACTCCCGATGCCGACCTGTTCCAGGAGTTCCTCGTGGGCAGCAAGTCCGAGGTCTCCACGACCATGGCCTTCGCTCGGCTGCTGTCCAAGCTGGTGCGCGACGAGGTGATCGGGCCCCGTATCGTGCCCATCATCCCCGATGAGGCCCGCTCTTTTGGCCTCGATCCGCTCTTCCGTCAGATCGGCATCTACTCCGCCGTCGGCCAGCTCTACCAGCCCGTCGATCACGCCCTCATCCTCAACTACCGCGAGAGCTCCTCCGGACAGCTCCTCGAAGAAGGCATCAACGAAGCCGGCTCCGCCGCATCGTTCACCGTCGCGGGCACCAGCCACTCGACCCACGACGAGCCGATGATTCCCTTCTACATGTTCTATTCCATGTTCGGCTTCCAGCGCACCGCGGACCAGTTCTGGGCGATGGGAGACATGAAGGGCCGCGGCTTCTTGATGGGCGGTACCGCAGGACGAACCACGCTGCTCGGAGAAGGGCTCCAGCACGACGACGGCCACAGCCACCTGCTCGCGTCCACCGTCCCTTGCGTGGTCGCCTACGATCCTGCCTTCGCCTATGAGCTGGCCACCATCGTGCGCAACGGCCTGCGCAGGATGTACGAGCAGCAGGAAGACATCTTCCACTACATCACCATCCAGAACGAAACCTACCTGATGCCCGCGATGCCCGAAGGCGTCGAGGACGGCATCCTTCGCGGCTTGTACCCGTTCCGCCGTGCCCCGGACGCCCGCGCCCACTCCGCTACGCTGATCGGCAGCGGCTCCATCCTGCGTGAAGTCCTGCGCGCCCAGGAGATCCTCGCTCGCGACTACGACGTCGCCGCCGACGTCTTCAGCGCCACGAGCTACATGCTGCTGCGTCGCGAAGCGCTGGAGTGCGAACGCTGGAACATGCTGCACCCCGAACAGCCTTCCCGCGTCCCCTTCGTCTCCTCCGTGCTCCAGCACGTCCACGGCCCCGTCATCGCTGCCTCCGACTGGATGAAGGCCATCCCCGACCAGATCGCTCGCTGGGTCCCGGTGCCGTTCCACACCCTCGGCACCGACGGCTTCGGCATGAGCGACACCCGCGAGGCGCTTCGTCGCCACTTCGAGATCGACGCAGAGTCGATCGTCGCGGCCACCCTCTGGGAGCTCGCCCGCGCGGGCCGCGTCGACCGCGCCGCAGTGGCTCGCGCCGTCCGCGATCTCGGTCTCGATCCCGACAAGCTCGACCCGGCGACCGTCTGAGTCCCTGCGTCCGGCGCTGCGACAGCGAGCGCTCGCTGTCGCTTGACGCGCCCCCCTTCGCGGCACGAATCTGCCCGTCATGATCCGACGCATGACGCTGCTGAGCTGCTGCCTGGTCGCGATGCTCCCCGCCTGTCGCTGCGACCGCGCCAGCGACGAGACCGCGGCCGGCCCTGCCGGCACCTCATCCGACGCGATCATCGTTCGAACGGCCGCGTCGGTCCCGAGCCTGCCGCCCTCGACCGGCTCCTCCGCGCCGATCGCGTCCGCGAGCGCGCCCAAGCCCGGACGTTGCCCACCCGACATGGTCAAGGTCGCCGGGAGGTACTGCGTCGATCGCTACGAGTCCGCGATGCTCGACGATCAGCAGCGTCAGGCCTCTCCGTACTATCCGATCCTCGAGCGCGGCTACGACAAGTGGATCGAGGATCGGAAGGCGGAAGCCGACAAGCTGTTGGGCGCGGACGAGGATGGGGGCGGCGACGGGGGGAGGAGGGGACCCGGGGCCGATCTGCCATTCCCCGAGCTGCCCGAATGGCAGCGCGCCGCAGCGGCAAACGTGAAGGCAGCCTCCAAGGCCGAGATGATCCCCAACGCGTACCTGTCGATGCACTCCTCGCGGGATGGGTGCCAGCGCGCGGGCAAGCGGCTGTGCACCCTGGAGGAGTGGCGTACCGCGTGCCGGGGCGAGAAGAACACCCGATTCCCTTGGGGCGACGACTACAAGTCGGGCCGCTGCAACGTCTTCCGGGAAGAGCATCCCGGTCACGTCATCTACAATCGCTTCACCGTCGGCATGCTCGACCCCCGCATGAACCTCGTCACCTCGGGCGGCAAGCCGCTCCTGCGCAAGACCGGTGAGTCCCCCGAGTGCAAGAGCGCTTGGGGCGATGATGCGGTCTACGACATGATTGGGAACCTCGACGAGTGGATCGACGATCCGAAGGGGACCTTCGTGGGGGGGTTCTTCTCGCGGAACACCAAGAAGGGGTGTGATCAGGTCATCGACGGCCACACCGCGGGCTACGCCGACTACTCGACGGGCGGCCGCTGCTGTCGGGACCTGATGGAACCCTGAGACGCATTCCGGATTGCCCGCGCGCTCGTTCCGTTCGGGGCCACGGGCCCCTTGCCGGGCGCAGGAGGTGCGCCGACCGCGCTCGCGTGGTAGAAGCCTGCCGCCGATGTCCTCCTGCTCCTGGGATTGCGTTCGCCTCGTTGCCTTCGATGTCGATGGGACCCTCGTCGAGCATGACGGGAGTCTCGTGATCTGGCAGTTGCTGCACCAGCGGTTCGTGGGCGACGACGAGGTCAACCGGCTTCGCTACAGGGACTACCTCGACGGTCGTCTTTCGTACGCGGAGTGGGTGCGACTCGATGTCGAGGGGTGGCGCGACGGTGGCGCCACCCGTGCGTCGATCGAGCAGGTCATTCGCGAGCACCTGCGCCTGGTCCCGGGGGCACGCGAAGTCATCGGCGAGCTGCATCGCCGCGGCTACACCCTCGCCATTGTCTCCGGAACTCTCGACCTGGTCCTCGACGTCCTGTTCCCCGATCACCCGTTCCACCACGTGTTCACGAACAGGATTTCGTTCGACGACGCCGGCGCCATTGCCGGCTGGCAGGCGACCCCGTTCGACATGGATGGCAAGGCCGAGGCGCTGCGTGCGCTCGCGCTGCAGCTCGGCATCGCTCACCACCAGATCGCGTTCGTGGGGGACCACACCAACGACTGCTCGGCCTTGAAGCTCGTCGGTTGCCCGGTCGCCTACGATCCCAAACACGACAGCGTCCGCGCCCTGGCCCGCACCGTGCTGCCTCGCGGTGGCCTGCGCGGGCTGCTCGACCTGCTTCCTGCCCGCGCCCCAGCGGCTCACTGAACCCACGCTCGCCATGCACAAGATCCTGATGATCCACACAGGGGGCACCTTGATGATGCGCCCCGGTCGGGACTCCACGACGCTCGAGCCCGGCGACTACACGCGTGACCTGCTCGCCGAGTTGCCCATCCTCCGGACGATCGGCTCCATCGACACGCGGATCCTGTTCAACCTCGACTCCGGGGACATGCAGCCCCACCACTGGGTCGAGCTGGCGCAGGTGATCCACGACGAGCTGCAGTACTACGACGGTGCGGTCATCGTTCATGGAACCGACGTGATGGCCTACACCGCCAGTGCGCTGTCGTTCCTTCTTCCGGGCCTCGATCGTCCCGTGGTGCTCACCGGTGCCCAGCGTCCCATCTTCGAGATCCGCACCGACGCTCGCGCCAACCTGGTCGATGCGTGTCACATCGCGACGCTCCCGGTGCCGGAGGTGGGCATCGCGTTTTCGAGCAAGTTCCTGCGAGGATGCCGCAGCACCAAGCTCGATGCGTGGGGGTTCGACGCCTTCGCCAGCCCGCTGTGCCAGCCCCTGGTGGAGCTCGGCCTCGGCGCCATCGTCGCTCCCCATGTGCTGCCCGCACGGGCCGCCGGTGCGTTCGATCCCCGCATCGATCCCAACGTCCTTTGCGTGCGCCTCTTCCCGGGTCTGCAGCCCTCGTTCGTGAGCGCCGCCATCGACTCCGGCGTGCACGGCATCGTGCTCACGGCCTACGGCGCGGGCAACGTGCCGCATCTGGAGAACTCGCTCATCCCGAGCATCCGCAAGGCCACCGATGCGCAGGTCCCGGTCGTCGTCGTGAGCCAGTGTGCGCGGGGCGCCACCGAGCTGCGCCTGTACGCAGGCGCCTCCGCTGCAGCGGAGGCGGGCGCGATCTCCGGCGGTGACATGACCACCGAGGCCGCGCTTGCCAAGCTCATGATCAGCCTCGGGCGCGCTCCGGAGGGCAAGGTGATGGAGTTCGTCACCAATGCATTCCGACGTCCTCTGCTCGGCGAGATGAGCAAGGACCTGCCGATGCGCTGACCCCGAAGGTCCGCTCCCGAGCTTGCCACGCCGACACGGTCTGCGTAGTCTCGATCGTGGAGAACGTGTCGTGAAGCGAACCATCCTGTCTTCCCTCGCCGCGATCGCCCTGGTCTCGGGGTGCGGCTCCGCCCAAACCGATCTGCAGCGCGGTATCGCCTTGTGGGACGCGCGCGCGAAGTCGTACAGGGATGGCCCCAAGGCGGCGCAGTACTTCGAGCGCGCATGCGGCAAGGGCAGCGCGGACGCCTGCAACCGCGCCGGCGTCGTCTACAACGGCGAGGCCCAGGGCCTGACCAGGGACGAGCCCAAGGCGATGGCCCTCTTCGAGAAGGCCTGCAAGCTGGGCAACTCCAAAGCCTGCGCGAACGCCGCCTGGATGCTCTGGGCCGGCAAGGGCGTCCCCAAGGACCGTCTGCGCGCCTGCCAGCTCCTCGAGAACGCCTGCCCGGCCGAGTCCTCCGCGTGTGACGCCATCCAGTGCGTCTGGCGCGGCAAGGACATCGGCTTCGCGCCCGGAGGGTTGCTCCGCAAGCTCGACGAGCGCTGCAAGTCCCCGGAGGCCAAGGGAGCCTCGTGCTTCGACCTGGCCCTCACCTACGCCTTCGGCGCCCCCGACGTGCCTGCCGATCCGCTGCGCGGCGTCGACTACGCCCAGCGCGTCATGGAGGCAACCGGCAACCCGCGTCTCCTCGCCCTGCTCGTGGCTCGCGGAGTCGGTGTCTCCGCGAACCCAGCCCGAGCCGAGCAACTCCTTCGCAGCAAGTGTGATGCCGGCAACGCCTCGGGCGCCTGCCACCAGATGCGCACGCTGCGCGCGGGCAACGACAGCGCCGCAGCCGAGGCGGCCATCTTCCACAAGCGCCAGTGCGACGAGAACAGCAGCGTCGATTGCTGGTTGCTCGCGCGGCTGCTCATGCACGGCTACGGCGTAACCCGGGACTCGGATGCTGCCCATGCGCTGCTCACCAAGACGTGTACCGATCGCGCCAACCCCATGATCTGCTCCGATCTTCGCGAAGGTTTCCTCGAGTCCTTCCCCCCCATGGGCACCAAGCCCTCCACCCAGGCGTCCGTCTCTTCGACCACCCCGGTCGCACAGCCCGGCCCCTCCGCGCGCCCTCAGCCGGCGAGCGCCGGCTTCATGCCCGGCACTCCGCAGCCCACGACCTACGCCGTGATCATCGGCATCGAGCGGTATCGCGAGCTCCCGGCTCCCACCGGGGCTCGCGCCGACGCGGAGCAGTTCGCCAACGTGGCGCGCCTCACGCTCGGCGTCCGGCCCGAGAACATGAAGATCGCCTTGGATGACCGCGCGACCCACGGCGACATCGACAAGCTCCTCGAGTGGGCGAAGTCGAGCGTTCCCCAAGGTGGGCGATTGCTGTTCTTCTACAGCGGTCACGGCGGCCCCGATGCCTCACAGGGCACTCCGTACTTGATCCCCTACGACGGCGACCCGGCGTATCTCGAGCGCACCGGCATCCCCTTGGCCCATGTGATGGAAACGCTGCAGCAGTCCCGCGCCAAGGAGGCGATCGCCTTCGTAGACTCCTGCTTCTCGGGCGCCGGTGGACGCTCCGTGCTCCCGAAGGGCGCGCGTCCCCTCGTCAAGGTCAAGGCCACGGCAGCCCAGGGTCAGGTCTCGCTGCTCTCCGCTGCTTCGGGTGCCGAAATATCCGGCCCCACGGCCGACGCCAAGGGCGGCCTGTTCTCGCAGATGCTGATCGAAGGGCTCGGCCGTGCCCGCGCTGACGCCAACGGCGATGGGCAGATCTCGCTCCGCGAGCTGACCGAGTACGTGCGTCCCCGCGTGCAGCGCCTCGCCGCACAGCAGAACCGTACCCAGAACCCGGCGCTCACGGTCGGTGCGGGCGCAGGAGATCCGGTGATCGCCTTCGGTCTGGCGACCCACTGAGCCGGTGGGCTCTCAAGTTATCGGGGACGAATCAGAAGGAGAGGGGGGAGAAGATCACCAGCCGCCGCGACGTCCGCCGCCGCCGCCCGAGCGGCCGCCACGATCGCCGCCGCCGCCGCCGCCGCCCTGCGTGCGCTCGCGCGCCTCGTTGACCGTGAGCGTACGGCCGCCGAGCTGGGCACCGTTCATCCCGTCGATCGCCTTCTGCGCGTCGGTCGAGTTCGCCATCTCGACGAATCCGAAGCCGCGGGCCTGACCGGTCATGCGATCGGTCACGAGCTGTGCGGAGACGACCTCACCGTGCTGGGCGAAAGCGTCGCGCAGCTCGGCCTCGGTGGTGTTGTACGAAAGGTTGCCGACGTAGAGTCTATTTCCCATGAGAATCACCCGACATGACGCGCAAGAGCAGTACCCACGAGTGACGACAGCGCGTCCCGCGTTTCCTCGAAGACCGTCCCGACATGGAACCGATCACCCGCCGGGCGCCTCGTTGACTCGAGCCACGACTTGCCGACGCGACCCTCGGGGCGCCGCATTCTGTCGGGTGTGTCGGGGAACGAGTCAAGCGTAGGTCCTGCGGATGGCGGCAGGCACCATGGACTGCACGGGCGGCGAACGCAATGGGGTCGGTAAAAAAAACTTCCAGACGCCGATCCCGTCTCCCCGGAAACCAT
>JAKLDZ010000186.1 GCA_022703255.1 Myxococcota bacterium
GAGTACGGCTACGGCACGATCCCCGACGTCATCGACGGCTTGCAGTTCGAGCGTCTCGCGTCGGCTTCAGGCCCCACGGGCGGCAAGATCCTTCGTCCGTCCGACGGCAAGGAGCCGCGGACGGTGGTCTTCCTGCAGTGCATCGGCTCGCGCGATCCCGCCAAGGGCATCGACTACTGCTCGAAGATCTGCTGCATGTACGTCGCCAAGCACACGATGCTCTATCACCACAAGGTGCACGGCGGCAAAGCGATCGTGTTCTACATGGACATCCGCGCCGCGGGCAAAGGCTACGACGAGTTCACGCGCCGCGCGATCGAGGAGAACGAGGCCATCTACCTGCGCGGACGCGTCTCGAAGATGTACCGCGACGGCGACGTCATCAAGGTGCACGGGTTCGACACGCTCAGCGGCGAGCAGATGGAGATCGACGCGGACATGGTGGTGCTCGCGACGGCGATGCGACCGCAGCCGGGGATCGAGTCGCTGGCGCAGAAGCTGTCGGTCTCCTACGACCGGTTCGGCTTCATCAACGAGGCGCATCCCAAGCTGCGCCCCGTCGAAACCAACACCGCCGGGGTCTTCGTCGCAGGCGCCTGCCAGGCCCCGCGCGACATCCCCGACGCCGTCTCCATGGCCAGCGCCACCGCCTCCAAGATCCTCGGCCTCTTCAGCTCCGAGAAGCTCGAGCGCGAGCCCCTCGTCGCTCGCGTCGATCAGTCCACCTGCGTCGGCTGCTTCCACTGCGAGCGCGTCTGCCCCTACGGCGCGGTCGAGCACTTCGAGGTCAAGGACCGCAAGGGCAACGTCGTCAAGATCGTCGCCTCCGTCAACAAGGGCGTCTGCCAGGGCTGCGGCACCTGCCAGGCCACCTGCCCCTCGAAGTCCGTGGAGCTCGAGGGCTTCACAGACCAGCAGATCTTCGCGGCGATCAACGCATTCTGAGCCCACGGAACGATAGCCCGGCCGAGGCCGGGGGAGCGGAAAGCGCATGTCAGCAACCACAACCTCCGAGGCAAAAGGCTTCCAGCCCCGCATCGTCGCGTTCGTGTGCAACTGGTGCACCTATACCGGCGCCGACCTGGCAGGCACCAGCCGCCTCCAGATGGCCTCCATCGTCCGCATCATCCGCCTGCCCTGCACCGGACGCATCGACCCGCTGTTCATCATCAAGGCCTTCGAGCGCGGCGCCGACGGCGTCATCGTGAGTGGCTGCCACCCCGCGGACTGCCACTACACCGCCGGCAACTACCACGCTCGCAGACGCTTCGCGGTCGCCCGCGAGATCTTCGACTTCATGGGCATCGACCCCCGCCGCATCACCTTCTCCTGGGTCTCGGCCTCGGAAGGCGGCAAGTGGGCGGAAGTCGTCAACGACACGACGGCCCGCGTCCGCGAGCTCGGGCCCTTCACCGCGTACCGCGAAATGGCTGCGAGGACCGCATGAAAGCCCTACAGGAACTCGCCCGCAAGCTGCTCGAAGACAAGACCGTCTCGGTGGTCATCGGCTACGAAGAAGGCCCTCACGGCGTGCGCCCCGCCTTCATCACGAAGCCCGACCAGGCCGACCGCCTCATCTTCGACCCCCGCTGCGTCCACAACCTTGCCACCTTCCTCAGCCCTCGTCGCAGCCACCTCGTCACCCTCGGCAAGAAGGCTGTCGTCGTCAAAGGCTGCGACGCTCGCGCCGTAGCCGGCCTCGTCCGCGAGACCCAGATCAAGCGCGAAGACGTCGTCGTCATCGGCGTGCGCTGCGGCGGTGTCACGGGCGACCCGATGGGCGACGGCAAGCTCACCGAGAAGAACGTCGCGCCGCGCTGTGCGGTGTGCGACGTGCGTGAGCCCAAGCTGGCCGATCACCTCGTGGGAGAGCTGCCTCCGGCGCCGCCCACGCCCAAGGGGCCGGACATGGTGGCGAAGCTCGACGCCATGACGCCCGAGGAGCGCTGGGCCTTCTGGCAGAAGGAGCTCGAGCGGTGCGTGCGTTGTCACGCCTGCCGCGAAGTCTGCCCAATGTGCTTCTGCGAGCGATGCATCGCCGACAAGAGCATGCCCCAGTGGATCGAGAGCTCCGCGCACCCGCGTGCGAACCTCTCCTGGCAGATGACCCGCGTGTTGCACATGGCCGGCCGCTGCGTCGGCTGCGGCGAGTGCGTGCGCGCCTGCCCCGCCAACATCCCCCTCGGCCTCATCCTCAAGAAGGTCGCGGCCGTGGTGGAAGAGCGGTACGGATACCGGGTGAGCGACGACCCCTCGGTCCCCGCACCCATCGGCACCTATCGTCTGGACGACAAGCAGGAGTTCATTCTGTGAGCGCGAAGACCCTGACCCAGGCCGATTTGACGTCGCTCGTCAGCGATATCCTCGCCGCCGACAAGCGCGTCGTGGCTCCCTCCCTCGTGGGCATCGGCCCGCTCGAACACATCGAGTACAGGCCCCTGCACAAGGCCGAGGACATGGTCCTCGACAGAGGCCTGCCCAAGCGATCCATCAAGGAGATGTTCTTCCCGCCCACCGAGGTTGTCTTCCGGTGGAAGCAGAAGAAGTCCGACGTCGCGATCGACGAGATCCCCACCACCTTCCAGCAGACCGTGGTGATCGGCGCGCTGCCCTGCGACGCAGCGGCCCCCGGGATTGTGGACCGCGTGATGAACTGGGACTACCGCGACGAGCTGTGGAACGGCCGTCGCGAGGCGACCACGATCGTGGCGATGGCGTGCGACGGCGGGGACAAGTCCTGCTTCTGCACAGCGGTGGGGCTGGGGCCCGAGAGCAGCAAGGGCGCTGACCTGCTGCTCACTCCGGTCAAGGCCGGCTACCACGTCGACGTGCTCACGCCCAAGGGCGAGGAGCTGGTGAGCAAGTACTCGAAGCGCTTCGGCGAGGCGAAGTCGGCCGACGAGGCGAAGAAGTACCAGGAGGCGGCGCGCAAGAAGGTCGAGGGGAACCTGTCCTTCGACGCTCCGAAGATGCGCGCGTGGCTCGAGGGCAACTTCGAGAACGAGTACTGGCGCACGATCGCGCTGCGCTGCCACGGCTGCGGCACCTGCGCGACCATGTGCCCGACCTGCCACTGCTTCGACATCGTCGACGAGAACGAGGGCGTGCTCGCGGGCGAGCGCAGGCGCAACTGGGACACCTGCCAGACCGGCAAGTTCACCTTGCACGGCTCGGGTCACAACCCGCGTCACGATCAGAACGCGCGGTTCCGCCAGCGCGTGACGCACAAGTTTGCGATCTACCCGGGCAAGTTCGGGGAGATCCTTTGCACCGGCTGCGGGCGCTGCCAGCGTCAGTGCCCGGGGGGCATGGATCTGCTGGAGATCCTCGGCGATATCGCGCGCATGGCCGGAGGTGCAGCATGAATCTGTATCAGCCCTTCTTGATGCGTGTCGACGAGATCATCGACGAGACGGTCGACACGCGCACGCTCAAGCTGAGCTTCCAGGACCCGAAGGTGGCCGAGAAGTTCGAGTTCAAGGCCGGCCAGTTCGGCGAGTACTCGGTCTTCGGCGCCGGCGAGTGCACGTTCTGCATCGCCTCCGCGCCCACCCGCAAGGGCTACATCGAGTGCTCGTTCAAGCTCGTCGGACGCGTCACCAAGGCGATGCGCGACCTGAACGTCGGCGACACGATGGGCTTCCGCGGCCCCTACGGCAACTCGTTCCCCCTCGAGCAGATGTACGGCAAGAGCTTGGTGTTCATTGCCGGAGGCATCGGCCTGGCCCCCGTGCGGTGCGTGATCTGGAACGCCCTCGACCTGCGCGACAAGTTCAAGGACGTGACGATCATCTACGGAGCGCGCTCGGTGGGGGATCTCGTCTACAAGCGCGAGCTGGAGGAGTGGTCCAAGCGCGCCGACGTCAAGCTCTGGCAGACCGTGGATCCGGGGGGCGAGACGAAGGACTGGAAGGGCCAGATCGGGTTCGTGCCGACGATCGTGGAGAAGGCAGCGCCGGCGGCGAAGGACTGCTACGCGGTCATCTGCGGCCCGCCCGTGATGATCAAGTTCACGATGCCGGTGCTCGAGAAGCTGGGGTTCGGCAAGGACCAGATCTACACGACCCTCGAGAACCGCATGAAGTGCGGCATCGGCAAGTGCGGCCGCTGCAACTGCGGCCCGGTGTACGTCTGCAAGGACGGCCCGGTCTTCACGGCACGCGAGATCGCCGCGCTGCCCAACGACTTCTAGCCATACCGGCTCTGCTGGTCTCGTCGATCGGGCCAGGCTGATCGCGCGTGCCTGCGGCAGTGACCCGATCGATGTCCCGGAATACCACGCTCCAGGCGTCCCATCACACGGCCAGGCTCTCGTCGCACGACGAGGACAACCGGCACAGGGCAGGCTGCGAAACGAGATTGATTCTCGAGGCCGGCGGGTGCACTGCGCGGTCATGAAGCGTGTCCGTGTCGAACCGATCCGCCACCCCGTTCCCCGTTGCGAGTCCTATGACGACGAAGCCGCCGTCCGCGCCTTCGAGCGCGAGGTGCGCATGCATCGGGCACACGCCGAGCCGTTCGAACTCACGCCGATCGACGATCGCATCGACGGGGCATGGCGCGTGACCAGCTCGAGCGGGGCTGCCTACGTGGTGGACATCCTCGACGGCACGGCATTGCACGACACGTGTACCTGTCCGGACTACCTCACCAACGACCTTGGGACCTGCAAGCACGTCGAGGCGGTTCGGCGTGCAGCAAGGACGCTCAAGCCGCTCCGGGCGCAGTACGCAGCGTTGGCGGCCGCGCCCTCGATGCCGGTGCTGGCAGTGCGGGCCTGCGGCGGGTTGGCATTGCAGCCCCTCGGCAAGTGGCCCCATCGGCTGCTGGCCTCGCAGGGACTGGTCGCGGAGAACGGGCTTGCACGGCTGCAGCCGGGCTCAATGCTGACCGCCGGCACCCACGAGCGGGTTCGGATCGTTCACGCCGCGATTCCCGCGCACGAGCGGATCATGACCCTGGATGCGATGGAGCGACGAGGGCGGGCCGTATCGCGCGCGTTCGAATCCGGCAAGCTCGGCACCGACGTTCTCGCCGAGCCGCTCTTCCCCTACCAGCGTGAGGGTGTGGTGCACCTTGCGACGGGGGGCCGCGCGCTGCTCGCCGACGACATGGGTCTCGGCAAGACGGTCCAGGCGATTGCCGCCTGCGAGCTGATGCGTCGCAGCGGCGAAGCGCATCGTGTGCTGATCGTGACCCCCGCGTCGCTCAAGGACCAATGGGCCCGGGAGATCAAACGCTATGCGGGCGAGCAGGCGGTCGTGGTCGGAGGGGGACCGGCCTACCGGAGGGAGGCGCTCCTGTCCGACGCGCCGTACAAGATTCTCAACTACGAGCTCACGTGGCGAGAGCTGTCGCACTTGCAGTCGCTCGACGCCGACATCCTGGTACTCGACGAGGCCCAGCGGGCGAAGAACTTCCGTACCAAGACGGCGGATACGTTGCGCAACATTCCGTCGCGGTTCCTGTTCGTGTTGACGGGGACCCCTATCGAGAACCGGCTCGACGATCTGTATTCGCTGCTGCAGCTGATCGATCCGGGACGGCTGGGGCCCTTGTGGAAGTTCAACCTCGACTTCCACAAGCAGGACGTCAAGGGGAAGATCACCGGGTACAAGAACCTTTCTGCGTTGCGGGAGCGCATCGCTCCCGTGGTGATGCGTCGGCGCAAGGAAGAGGTGCTGCTCCAACTCCCTCCGCTCACCGAGCAAACGCGGTACACATCGCTGACCGAAGAGCAGCGACGGCTCGAGGAGGAGTATCGGAACAAGGCTGCACGGCTGATGAAGATGGCCGAGCGGAGGGCTCTCACCAAGGAGGAGCAGGAGCTGCTCATGAAGCTTCTGGTCAAGGCGAGGCAGGCCTGCAACGCGGCGGAGCTGTGCGATCCGAAGACACACCACAAGGGATCTCCCAAGCTCGACGAGTTCGAAGCGCTGGTTTCGGAGATTGTCTCGCAGGGCACGTCGAAGGTGCTTGTCTTCTCAGAGTGGGTCGAGATGCTCGGGCTGGCGGCGCAGCGGCTGGAGAGGGCCGGAATCGGGTTCGAGACGCTGCACGGGGGAATCCCCACGGACAAGAGGCCTTCATTGCTGCAGAGGTTCCGGGAGGATCCCGGCCTCCAGGTGCTGCTGAGCTCGGATGCGGGCGGAGTCGGGTTGAACCTCCAGGTGGCCTCGTATGTCATCCACCTCGATCTCCCTTGGAATCCAGGCAAACTCGATCAGCGCACGGCACGGGCGCACCGGCTCGGACAAACGCGGGGCGTATCGGTGACCTGCCTGTGCGCGGAGGAAGGAATCGAGCGAGGAATCGAGGGGACGCTGCAAGGAAAGAGGGCCGTGAGGGAGGCAGCGCTCGATCCCTCGAGCGAAGTGGAGGAGCTGGAGGCCCAGAGCTTCGCGGTGTTCGTGCGCCAGCTTCGTAAGGTATTCAACGCGGTCCAGGCGCCGGAGGAAGCAGTGGCGATCGTGCAGGAGGAGCCAGCGGCGATCGTGCCTGAGCAGACCGAAGAGCCGCAAGCCCCGCCCGCTCTGCCCGAATCCGTCGAGACGCCTGCTCAGCCGGCGCGTGCGGGGGAAACACCGCCTGCAACGCAGCGCGCGCGCGCAGGGGCGCCGTCCGGTTCGCGGGCGGCCAACCGCCTGTTGTTGGCGGAGCTGGTGCTGCGTGAAGGATTCCGAAGCGACGCAGTCCGGGCTGCGTACGACGCGCTGGCATCCGCGGTCCGCGGGTTGGCGAAAGATCCGATCGGCAACACGCACGACGCGCTCGTGGCGGCAATCTATCGGGAGCTGTTGCCGTCGGGGAGTCTGCCGGTGGCCGCGCACACGACGTTGGCGATGCTGCGGGACCTGACTTCGCTCGAAGACCACGGCGTCGAGCTGGAAGAGCAGATGGCCCGTCAGGCGGTGGAGGACGCACGCAAGTGGGTGGATCGGCTCGAAGTCCGGAGTTGAAAAGTCCCCGGCCGTTCACCCTGCAGCATGCCCGATCTCGCGCGGAGGCCGAAGGGGTTCGAACTCTTCTGCCGGGCGCACCCCTGCGAACCGCAGGGCCGGCGCATCTAAATCTCTTGCCTGGCGGGCTTTGCCTTTAATGGCCTCGCTGCCCCAAAACCCGGATTGACTGCCTCAAAACTCGCCGCACTACCGCCCGGTCAAAATTCCCACCCGGATGAGCCGGGCTGCCGGTGTACGTCGTAGGCATGAACATCACCGACATGCAGGCGGTCGTGAACCGGATGTCGTTGCGGGACTATCCCGTGGAGGGCGCGAACGTGGTGCTCGGGATCGAACCTTGCCGAGAAGGTTGGGTCACGATCACGGGCAAAGTATCAACGGACGGCGGGTGCTGGAGCTTGTCCCTGCCCGCCCCCAACAGCGAGAGCGACCTGATTCGTGTGGTCATGGCGGCGCTTGGGCTCACGGCGCTCATGACAGTCGAGACACGGCTTCAACTTGACGGGCAACAGGCATGCGTTGCATCCGGCATACGGCTTGCCGTGCCGTTCGGGCAGATGCTCAGTATCTTGCCGTGCTGGCCTCGAAAGGATGCTGCCAAGATGATCGGTGCGGCACGCAGATTCAACGAGATCATGACCGACCTCTTGCTGCGGCGGGAGCAGGCCGGGGGCACGTTGCCGCAACAGGATGAGTCGAACACGGCTGCGGAACTGGACCGCCTCTGGCAAGCGATGTCGGAGGATGAGCACGCATCCACCGAAGCCCTGTTCGCCCGGAACCCAGGAGCCCCGCACGAGCTTGGCTTGTCCGACGTGAAGGACGCACGGGGAAAGGTGCCCCGAACAGCGGGCAACGAGGCGTCATGATCCACTTGTTGAGAAGCCAGTTCATGTTGCGAGATGTTCGCCGCATGATCTCAAGGCCGTTGTTCCGGCTTGCACGCTGGATAGCACCCCCGGCCAGATGCATCCCAAGCCCGCCGTACCAGTACGTGGACTGGGACGGGGTGGACCCACGGCGTTGGTGTGCCTCAGACGAGCAAGCCCAAAGGCTCCGCAAGGAACAACCGGACGAACCCGCACTTGGTGCAGGGCACAACCACGAAGCTGGTTCCAGGGGTTCCCCCGCCACTCGTTGAGAAGGCAACATCCTCTCGCTCAAGTGGCGCTCGGACCACGCTGTCGATCTTGTACTCGTTGTGTCTGCAATTCGGGCAGTCAGTCACCGTATCCTTGAGCTTGTGCTGCGCGAGATCACGCCACCGGGGATGCAGTTTCGTCATGCGAACGCCTCCATGGGCACGCCGTACCCGTGTCGCCGCCTCGGGGCAACAGCCTCGGGGCAACAGCCTCGATGCTACTTGCCCGGTCCCTTGCCGGGCTTGGTGGGCTTCTTCGTGGGTGCCGTCACGGTAGGCGTCGGGGCCGGGGCCGGGTTTGGTTCCGCCGTTGCCACGGGCGCAGTCACAGCCGGGGCTTCGGCGGGCTTGTCATCGGAGAGCTTCGCCCTGGCCTTGCCGACGCACCACCACCCGCCGATCCCCAAGGCGATGACGATCACAAGGCATCCCAGAACACCCCCGGCCGTGATCTCGCCACCGGCCTTCTCAATGGTCGGCGCTTGGTAGTTCGGGTCCATCGCCTTGAGCTTGGCGACGAAATCATCCATTTCCTTGCGGATGTCCTGCTCCACGGCTTCGGGTAGGTGCTTGACCTTGGTCTTCGGATCGCCGTCGCTGTCCGTGTCGTAGGGATCTTGATACTCGACCCCCTCGATCATCGACTTCGTAAGCTGGATGCCGTTTTCAAGAACCTCCCTGTTTTTAGGGTCGAGCAGGTTCGCCGCCTTGAGGGCGAACAGCATCGAGATGCATCGTTGGATGTGCTCCTTCCACGTGTCGTCGAGTGCGATGTACTCGGCCGTGTGCTTGATCGACAGCTTGAAGTAGGCAAGCGTGACCCCCAGGATCGCCTTCGCCCCCTTGCGGGACAACTTGCCCTTCTTGTCGTCGGGCGCGTTGTCCACCGCACGTTGGATCCCGGACAGCATCTCATCGTAGCGATCACCCCGGAGCCCGGAGCCCCACCCTGCCGCGACGGCCTTGCCGAACCACGCATCGGGGTCTTTCGGGTTCACCTCCAGGATCTTGGTGAAGTAGCGGTACGCCTCATCGTGGTTCCCGGCGTCCGCTGCCGCCTTTGCAAGCTCGAACCAGTTCGCAACCTGTTGCTCTGTTTCAGGCATGACTTGGCCCCCTCAGTCCATGCATTTGCAGGGATCGCATCGAAGCCCCATCTCCGACCCGGTGCTTGCGCAGGCCGATTTCGTCTTGAAATACTGTGCGCCCGTTGTGCGCTCAGAGCCATCGGGGAACCTGCCCAACGTGCAGATGGTCATCCATCGTGAGCACTTGGCGTCCTGTGCGTCCTGAGCCGCTCGACGTTCAGCAGCGATGCGGTCGGCTTCCGCCTTGGCGAGCGCGTCTGCCTTCTCCTTGTCGGCGAGCTTCTGCTTGAGCACCGGCAACCTGTCGGCTGCGGCCTTGCCTGCCTGCGTGCTCGGGTCGAGCCTGACGGCTTCCTCGCAAGATCCGATGGCGGACTTGAAGTCACCCTTGCGCTCCCAATCCTCGCACTTGTCGAGCGCGGGTTTGGCGTTGTCTGCACAGCCCGTGAGCAGCGTCACAACCATCGAGATCGTCCCCAAAGCGATCCTTGTCATCAATCGGCCTCCGTGTGGCCGATGATCCATCCAACCGTGGTGAATGTCAAAGCTATGACTTGCTTTTCATGTGGGTCGCCCCGTCGTGGGGTGCGGGCGTGGCCCCCATCGATCCCCAGGAACTCATCACAAGGGTTGCCCGGCGCATCGTCGAGCTACGCCGGGCCAAGGGGATGACGCAGGCGCAGTTCGCGGAGAGCTTGGGGTGCTCGGTTCAGTACGTGGGCCTTGTCGAGCGTGGGCTTCAGAACCTCACCCTTGCGAAGATGGCCCAGATCGCCAACGTGCTTGGCGTCACCATCGAGGATCTGATGAAGAGACCGCGACGGGCGAACTTGAAGATCGTCAAGGGCAGACCAAGGACGCGGGGCTAGCATCAGTCCACGAACAGCACGTCAACGAGGTGGATGTGGTTGCGGTCATCCATCTTCTTGGCGGTGCCCACGGCCAGCGCGCAGTGCTCCCGGTCGATGTCCACGTAGACAGGAACCCGATCCCATGACTGCTCGTTGTCCGGGTACGCGCCGGGGAACTCACGGCTCAGGTCGATCTCCCGCGTGAAGGTGTTGTGCGTGCCGGGGTACGCCGTGAGCGTGACGATCCGGCCTTTGAGCTTCGCCGTGAGCCAGCCGTTGCCGATCATGAACACGATCCACTTGTCCTCGATCTGATCACGCTCCGCGTCCACCCTGGTCTTGAGCTTCTTGAGCGCGGCACCGGAGATGTTCCCGGTCACGCCCTCGAACGTGCGCTTGCCCTTGTTCTCAAGCCACACGCGGACTTTCTTCGGGCCTTCGCGGGCATCATCCTCCACGGTCTGCAAGTGCATCCGTTGATCTTCGCGGGAGAACCAGCCCCAGTTGTGATCGGCGACGTTGCGGAGCACTACCGCCATCGCTTCCTTGAACCGCGCCAGCACTTTCCTGGATGTGTCGTTGCTCATGATGCCTC
>JAKLDZ010000187.1 GCA_022703255.1 Myxococcota bacterium
CGGGCAGCCGAGGGCGGAGCGGTTCCCCCCGCGTCGCGGGCCCGACGGGCCATCGCTCTTGGTCCGTGGCGCAGCGCGGTCTCCTCCCTGTTCGTCGTGAACATCTTCGCCGTGATCCCGGTGCCCAAGCACTCCCAGAACCCGCTCTCCAGCGTCGGCTCGATCATCGCGCTCGCCTGCGTGTTGCTGCTCGTCTACATCATCGTCGCCCAACGGTACTGGCTCACGAGCTCGCCGCCGAACGTCACGCAGGAGAGCCGGGGTGGAGCGTATCGCGAAGCGGCTCCGGCTCCGCCCCCCGTGGACCCGGTGTCCGCACAGGACCGCGCCGCCCTGGCCTCGCGCGAGCTGGTGCGCGGCGTCGTCGCCCTGCTGTTCGCCCTCCTCGCGCTCGCCCTGCACGTCTGGTTGTTGCTCGGTTGAGGGCACGCCGCCCCTCGATGTCACGATCGCGCACCGGACCGCCTTCGAGTTACCATCGCTTCTCCGCGGCCCGCGCCGCGCACCTGGAGGCAGCATGAACGTTCTCGTCGTTGGCATCGGCTTGCAGGGCAGGGCTGTCGTGCACGACCTCGATCGCTCGGGCAAGGTCGACCGCATCTTCGCCGCCGATCTCGATCCCGCTGCCGTGGAGCGGGCGCTTGCTCCTCTCGGCTGCACGCGTGCGAGCGCGATGCGACTCGACGTGGCCAATCACGACGCGCTCGGGCGGGCCGTGTCCGAGAGCGGCGCCGGTCTGGTGGTGTGCATGGTGCCTCCGACGTTCCAGAAGGCGATGGCACGCGCGGCGATCGAGGGGGGAGCGCACTTCGTGAGCAGCAGCTACACCGGCGAGGTCGCGAGCCTCGAACCGATCGCCCGCGACCGCGGTCTGGTGCTGCTGACGGAGATGGGGCTCGATCCTGGGATCGACCTGGTGATGGCGCGCGCGGCGGTGGACTCCCTCGACGAGGTGCAGGGGCTGCACATGTACGGCGGTGGTTTCCCTGAGCCGGAAGCCGCCGACCCGCCGCTGCGCTATCGCATCACCTGGACCTTCGAGGGCGTGCTCCGCGCCTATCGACGTCCCGCCCGCGTGCGCCGTGAGGGTCAAGATGTCGGGATCGAGGCCGATCACATCTTCGACGAGGACAACGTGTTCTCGATGCGCGTACCGGACGTGGGAATGCTCGAGGCCTATCCGAACGGCGACGCCCTGCACTACGCCCCGGTGTTCGGTCTCGGGCCCGCGGCTCGGGATCTGGGCCGCTTCACGCTGCGGTGGCCGGGCCACTGCGCCCTGTGGCGATCGCTGGTCGCGATGGGGCTGCTCGACGAAGACCCGATCGATCTCGGGGGAGCGGACGTCGCGCCGCGGACGTTCCTGGCGCGGCTGCTGGAGCCCCGGCTGCGCTATCGCGACGATCAGCGCGATCTGGCGGTGCTGCGTGTGGAGGCGTGGGGGCTGAAGGAAGGTCGCCCGCGGACGGTCACGCTCGACTTCATCGATCAGCGGGACTTGAAGACCGGGCTGTTCGCCATGAATCGCACGGTGGGCTACTCGGCCGCGATCGGCGCGCAGCTCGTGCTGTCGGGCGGGATCGGAGAGCCGGGGCTGCGGTCTCCGGCTCGCGACGTACCTCCCGAGCCGTTCTTCGAGGAGCTGAGGTCGCGGGGCATGCGGCTGCGTCGGCGCGAAGAAGACGGGCTTCCCGGGAGAATGCCGTGATGCGCAGGCTCGTCTTCGCCTCCGCGTGCGCCGCCGTGTCGGCCCTCACCGTCCACGCCGCTGCGCAGGGCGCCTCGGCGCGTCTCGCCTACGACGCCGCGAACCTCGCGCTCAACGGAGGCGAGGGTTACCAGACCGCGGACAACAAGACCGGCACCCTCGCCTGGGGCGAGGCTTACATCATGATGAGCTACGCGGCGATGTATCGTGCGACGAACGATGCCGCGTACCTCGTGAACCTCGCCAGCCACGCGCGCAGCGTGCTCGACTACCGCGACAGCGTGCTCGGCTGGAAGGACTACGCCGGCAACAGCCGCCCCTGCTGGCAGTCCACCAAGTACTCCGACAACCAGGAGCCGGTCTGCTGGGTCGTCCACTCCGGGATGATCACCTACCCCATGGCCGACCTCGCACGCATCGTCGCCAAGGACCCCGCCCTGCAAGCCTTGCCAGTGCCCTGGGGCGGCACCCTCGGCGAGGCTGCCCAGACGATCCTCGCCGCCGTCCTCGACACCGTCGCCACCCACGAGGCCGAGTGGAAGACCGGCCCCGGCTCCGGCGAAGGCTACTACCGCGGGGATCCCTCCGCCCCGGTAGCCTCGGTCGCCGGCAAGGCGTTGCCGCTGAACCAGATGAACGCGATGGGCATGACCCTCGCGGCGATCGCCGACGGCGCCGGCGACGCGCAGGCCGAGCAGAAGGCGAAAGGGATGTGCGCCTACCTGCGGCACCGCATGACCGAAGACGGTGCCCGCATGGTGTGGACCTATTGGGGCGACGCCTGGACCGGCAGCAACGGCGAGGACATCTCCCACGCGGCGCTCAACGTCGAGTTCGCTTCGCTGTGCCATGCCCGCGGGTGGTTCTTCACCCTGGCCGACATGGTCCGTATCGCGCGCACGCTCTTCGAGAAGGTTCACGTCGACTCGGACACGGCGTGGGATCGCATCGACGGCACGGGCGCGGGCAACACCTATCGCACGGCGGTGGGGCGCTGGCTCACGGTGTCTCCGTTCGATCCACGGGTGTGGGCAGTCGGAGCCAATGCCTATCGCACACCCGACACGACCCCGAACGGCGGCGATCTGCACGCGCTGTCTCTCATTGCGCTGCACGCCCCAGCGGTGCGAGGGCACACGTTCTACACGGTGGACTGGCAGGATCTGGGCGACTCGCGCAAGGCCACGGCCAACGACGCCAACATCCTGATCCTGCCGCCGCAGCCCGCGCAGCGCTACGCGCTCAAGCTGCGCTACAAGGCATCGCGCGTGAGCTCCGTGCAGCAGTGGGACGGCACCGCGTACCACGCCAACATCCGGCTGGCCCCGGCCTCGACGCTCGATACGGGGTGGATCCCCTACGATCCGGCGATCTACATGGCGTACTCCGGCGCGAGCGCGCTCTACCAGCTCCACGACGCGTTCGTCGCGGGACAGGGAATCGAGGTCCAGGAGGCGGCTCCCGTCGTCGAGCCTTCGATCTCCCCTCCCACCCTCGCCGAAACCCAAGTCGGTGCTTCCGTCCAAGTGGTGCTCCAGGGCGCCGGCGATCCCCCTCTGCTCTGGTCCCTCGTCCAGGGCCCCGCCTCCGCCTCCCTCGACCTGCAGTCCGGCGCGCTGTCCTGGACCGTGGCGCAGGCCGACGCGCCCCTGGCCTCCTTCACCGTGCGGCTGACCAACGACAGCGGGAGCGCCACTGCAACGTTCACGGTGCCGGTGTTGAATCCCACCATCCTCGACGGGGGCTCCGACTCGGCGCTTCCCGAAGATGCTTCGGGTGACGACGCAATCCAGCCTGCGCAGGATGGCGCGTCGCCCGCGGAGGGCGGGCAGCCTTCCGGGGACGGCTCGGCCGACGCGGCAGGGAAGGGGTCGTTCGCCGCGGGGGACGGAGACGACGGGTGCTCGTGTCACACGGCGGGGCGGAGGCGCTCGGCGACCTTGGGCTGGCTGGCACTGGCGGGGTTGGCGGTGGCGTCGCGACGGCGTCGGTGGTGAATCAGGGCACGTGGGGCAGGCACTCGCCCCCCATGCAGGCGTACAGGGGCCCCTGGGCGTAGCAGGAGTTGCCGCACGAGCCGCAGTTGAGGTTGTCGTACGAGAGCATGGCCTCGCACCCGTCGTAGGGGTCGTTGTTGCAGTCACCCATGCCCTGGAAGCACTGCGAGACCACGCACTTGTTGTCCACGCAGCTCCCCTGCGCCACACCCGGGAGCTGCTGGCAGGTCTCGTTGCACTTGCCGCAGTGCTGCGGCCCCAACAGCTCCGTCTCGCAGCCGTTTCCGATACCGGATCCGCCCGACCCCCCGTCGTAGATGTCCCCGTCGCAGTCCCCCCAGCCCGCCTCGCAACCGATGCCGCAAACCCAGCCGCTGCAAATGGCGACCGCTCTCGCCATGCCCGCGGGCGGCGCCGCGCACTCGGTGCCGCACTCTCCGCAGTTCATCACGTCGCCTTTCAGGTTGGCCTCGCAACCATCGAGCCCCTTGTCCTCGTTGCAGTCGACCCAATCCTCCCCCAGCTCGTTCCACTCGCACGTGCCCACGCATTCGCCGTCGAGGCAGTAGGACTCGAGGTGGTTCTTCGAGCAGACGTTGCCGCAGCCGCCGCAGTTGCTGGGGTCGTGCATCAGGTCCACGCAGGTGTCGGTGCACAGGGTGCTGCCGTTGCCGCACTGGATCTTGCAGACGCCGGCGACGCAGGCGGTGCCGGAGGTGCAGACGTTGTCGCAGGCTCCGCAGTGGGTGTTGTCGGACTGGAGGTTGACGCAAGAGGAGCCGCACTTCTCGAGGCCGGGGACGCAGGAGACCTCGCAGGTGCCCTTGGAGCAGACGTTGCCCGGGTCGCAGTCGTTGTCGCATGACCCGCAGTGGGCGTTGTCGGTCTGGAGGTTGACGCAAGAGGCGCCGCACTTCTGGAGGCCTGCAGCGCAGCTCAGGGCGCAGGCGCCGTTGGAGCAGACGTTGCCCGGGTCGCAAGCCTTGCCGCAGCCGCCGCAGTGGGCGTTGTCGGTCTTGGTGTTGACGCAGGTGTCACCGCACTTCTCCAGGCCGGTCTGGCAGCTCAGGGCGCAGGCGCCGTTGGAGCACACGGTGCCCGGATCGCACGCGTTGCCACAGCCACCGCAGTTCGCGTTGTCGCTGTCGGTGTTGACGCAAACCCCGTCGCACGCGGTCAACCCGGTCTGGCAGGTGATCGTGCAGACGCCTTCCACGCAGATCTGGCCCGCCGCGCAGGCTTTGTCGCAGCCTCCGCAGTGGAAGCGGCTGGTGTTCGGATCCACACAGTAGCCGCCGCACATCTCGAAGTCCGTGCGGCAGGTCAGCTCGCACGTGCCCGCAGCGCAGATCTCCCCCGCGGCACAGGCCTTGTCGCAGTCGCCGCAGTGCAGGTTCTCGGTCTGCAGGTTCGCGCAGATGCCGTCGCAGTCCTCCAGCCCCTGCTGGCACGTCACCATGCATTCGCCGCCGGAGCACCTCTCTCCTGCCTTGCAGCGGAGCCCGCACTTGCCGCAGTGCTCGTTGTCGTTGGACAGGTTCGCGCACATCCCGCCGCAGTCGGTGAGCTGATCCTGGCAGCTCAGCGCGCAGGTGCCCGCCGAGCACACATCTCCCGGCTTGCACGCGTTGCCGCACGCGCCGCAGCTCTCCACGCTCGTGCGGGTGTTGACGCAGGTGCCTTCGCAGTCCTCGAGCCCCTTCTGGCAGGTCAGCGCACAGGTGCCCATGGAGCACACCTGGCCGGCCCCGCACACGTTCCCGCACGCCCCGCAGGCAGCGCGCTCGGTGAGCAGGTCGACGCACATCCCCGAGCAATCCGTGAGCCCCTGCTGACAGCTCAGCGCGCAGGCGCCCGCGGAGCACACCTGCCCCTCGGCGCAGACCGTCCCGCACGCTCCGCACGAGGTCCGCGAGGTCTTCAGGTTCTCGCAGGAGCCCTTGCAGTCCGTCAGCCCGTATTGGCACGACGCCCGGCACTCGCCGCGAGAGCACACGTTCGCCGTGCCGCAGGCGGTCGAGCACGAGCCGCAGTAGGCCGGGTCCTTGGACAGATCCACGCACACCTGTCCGCAGGCCACCATCCCATCGGTGCAGCTCGGACCGCCCTCCCCCTTCGAATCATCGGAACCGCACGCGGCAACGAGCAGCCACGCTGCGCAGACGAGCGATCCTCTGACGAACCTGACCCAACGACTACCGCGATTGTTCATGCGTGCCTCCGGCCCGGGAAGGATCCGACCATACACCATCCCCGGCGCGGCCTGCGTCCGCCCGCGCGTCTTCCCAACCGCACCTTCTGCCGAGGCCATGCCACGGATGCCATGCCCCGAGCGTCAGAAGATGCACGGGTCGTGGGCGCTCGCTTCACCGAAACACCGTGACTCGGAGCGGAGGTCGGGCTGGCAAAGGGATTGCAGTCGCTCGCGCGAGAGGGGCCACGTGGACGACGACCAGGACGACATCGAGATTGCCGACAGCGAGACCCCGGAAGGGCATCCCTGGCGCACCACCATCCTGCCGCCGATGCCCACCTGGATGGCCGAAGGCAGAGACCCCCCCCACGACGCCGTCGTTCCCAAGAGAAAAAACGCCCGATCCGTCGTCTTCGCGTTCGAGTCCATCGCCTCACGCCAGCCCGATCCCGCCGCACCCGGCGAAGCGTCGGAGGTCCGCACCGTGGTGCAACCCCTGCCCCCCCGACGCCGCGATCGCGTGGCGTGACCCCCTGCTCACCTCACGCCCTTGCGCACCTTCACCCGCTCCCCGTCCGTTTCCCACGTGACCCCCCCCAGCTCGTCGGTGCGAAGCAGCGGAATCCCCCTGCTCCCGAACGTCTCCAGCGTGGTCGCATGCGGATGCCCGAAGCGGTTGCGAACCCCGCACGACACCACCGCGACCGATGGGTTCACCGCATCGAGGAACTCTGCGCCCGACGACGTGCGGCTCCCGTGGTGACCGACCTTGAGCAGGTCGGCGCGCAGCAGCTCGCGTGATGTGGCCAGAAGCCGGTGCTCCTGCTCGTGCTCGGCGTCGCCGACCAGCAGCGCGGATTTGCTCCCGAGGGTGAGGCGCAGCACGATCGAGTTGTCGTTGGCGGAGCCGGACCGATCCAGCTCGGGACAGGGACCGATCGCGCGCACCTCGGCCTCGCCGAAGTGTTTCGTCATACGACACAACTCCTCCGGTCGCACGATGCTGACGCTCCTGGCGCGCAGCCCCTGCACCAGCCCGCGCCAGACCGCGCCGACCTCGTCGAGCTCGCCTTGACCGTTGTCCCAGAACTGCCCCACCCGCAGCGCAGGCAGCGCCGACGCAAGGCCGATCAGGTGATCGGGGTGCGGGTGCGTGAGCACCGCGATCTCGACTCCGCGACGTCGTCGCGCCCGCATCAACGGGCCAATCACCGTGCGCCCGGGATCGACCGGGCTCCCCACCGCGCCCCCTCCGTCGATCAGCATCGCCGAGCCGTCGGGGAGATCCACCAGCGCCGAGTCCCCCTGGCCGACGTCGAGGAACGAGATGCGCAGCAGGTTCTTGGGGGTTCCCGCGCGGATCGCGGCGAGCTCCGCGAGCAGGCAGGCGGCGGCTGCCGCGAGGGCGATGGGGATGCGCGCGCGCTTGGGCCGGCAGGCGATCAGGGCTGCGGCGACGCCGAGGGTGACGAGCTGCCAGGCGGTGGGTTGCGGGACCGGGAGGTTGGCCCAGGAGACCGCGGCGCCTGCGCGCGCGATCGTGCGCACGGCGATCAGGCTCATCGAGCCCAGCCAGGCCACACCGCGCTCGGCGTTGGGAAAGGGCGCGAGAACCGTGTGAACGAGACACGCGGGGAGGGAGATGGCTTCGCCAATCGGCACCGCGACGACATTCGCCACCAGGCCGACCGGGGACAGCGTCGGGGAAAGCGTCATCAGCCAGGGCGTGCAGGCGACGGTGGCCGCGAGGGTGCACGACATCGGGCCGCGTACCCATGACAACGGAGGCGGGAGCTTCGCCATCCATCCGTCGAGCGGTCGCGACAGCACCATGAGCCCCGCGGTCGCCCCGGCGGACAGCCCGAAGGACGCGTCGAAGGAAGCGAGAGGATCGGCGAGCTCGCCTGCGAGCAGAGACAACGCGAAGGCGCGCGCTCCCGACGGGTGCCGTCCCAGCGCGCTGGCGAGCAGCGCAGCGGTCGCCATCCACGCCGCGCGACGCACGCTCCCGCCCGAGCCCGCGAACTCGGCGTAGGCCCACAGCAGCGGGATTCCGGCCGCGGCGGCGAGCCGGCCGACATCGAAGCTGCCGGCCCAACGCTCGACCCTGCGCAGCAAGGCGTGCAGCACGCTCACCACGCCGAACACGGCGATGGCGACGTGGGAGCCGGAGACCGCGAGGATATGCGAGAGGCCCGCCACGCGGAACGCCTCGGAGTCCTCGGGGTCGAGGTCGTTCTCGCCGAGAACCAGGGCCCGCGCCATCGACGCTGCGCCCGGGGGATAGGTCGCCTCGATGCGGCGCCGCACGTGCGCACGCGCCCGATCGATCCAGGCAGCGGGAGAGCGGCTGCGTGTGATCACGCGCACATCGACGACGCCTCCGCTGATCAGCGTGCCCTGCCTGGCGGCGCCCCAGCGTTGCTGGGAGGCCCCCTCGTTGCGAAATACTTCCACGACGCCGAGGGTGCCGATGACGAAGCAGGCGTCTCCGCGAGATAGTTCGTCAGACGAACCATACAGCCGAAGGCGGGTCCCAGCCCGGATCGTCCCGCCTCCTTCGCACTCGAGCTCGTCCGCTTCCGCCGCGAACACGTAGCCGTCCCGCGCACGGGACGGGCTGCCCGCCACGCGGACGGTGCCCGCGCACCGGGCCGGCGCGCCGAGCTCGCGCCAGGCGACCTCACGCCGCTGCTCGAAGTCGCGCAGGGCCGAGGACGTGCGCCACGCGGCGAGGGCGATGAGGACGACGGCGAGGGTCGTGCGCGCGGCGCCGAGGTTCTTGTGGAGCAGCAGGAGCGTGGTGAGGGCCCCGGCGGCGACGGCGATCGGGGCTGCGGGGAGCAGGCCACCGGTGACCCAGGCGAGGGCGGCGACGAGGACCGAGTCGAGCATGGCGGCCACGGGTAGCAAATGCCGGGCCGCCACCTGGTGAGATCCAAGTCAGCACAAAACACGACGTTTTCTGTCGCAGGGAGGCCGGCGAAAAGTGGCGGAGGTGGCGGATCGGGTGGCGGCCGCCACCCCCCCCTCGGCCCTCCGACCGGGTCACCGAACCCTCGAGACGGCCCTCCGGACGCCGGTCCGAAGACCAGCGTCGGCGCACTCTCAGTGCTCGTGGTCGTGACCCTCGTGCTTCGGGACCATCGAGCTCAGATCGAAGACGCGTCGGCCCATCGGCGGCACCGCATGGAACATGAGCAGCGGCGTGTCGGCCTTGCGGAACTGGTACTCGAACCGGCCGTACAGCAGCGTGTAGCGCGCCCTCGGGACCGACGGCACGAACGCCGGCGCCAGATCGTCGAGCTTCGCCGGCCAGGTCCCGTGCTTGTCCCTGTACTTCGCCAACGCCTCGATCACCGCCGGAGCCCGTCGCTCCGACATCGCCTGGTGCTGAATCACCGTCGCCAGCACCGCCAGCAACACCCCGAGGAACACCCCCATCGTCGCGAAACCCTCCGCGATGCGACGCCGCTCCCCCGAGACCCCGCGCACGATCGACACCACCCCGAGGACGATCGCCGCGAGCAGGGCCAGCATCGCGAGACCGCCCTGTCCGATGACCCAGGCATCGACGACGTAGACGATCGCTGCTGCAACGAGCTGCCAACGCTTCCAGATGGGTCGAGAGGGCATGGCGGTTGGGTATCGCCGGGGCGCCAGGGGGGCAACCCTGCAGAGGGGGGGGACGAGAAGGACCGCGTTGGACCCGCCGGATTCCGATCCTCGAGGCAGCAGAGGTTACGGAGCTTGCTTCTGGGAGGTCGAGGGCTGGACCGCGGCGGTGGCGGCCGCGGCGGGAGGAGCGGATTGCGTGCGAAGCAGTGCCGAGGGGGGCTCGATTCGGTGCTCGCGAAAGGCCTCGGCGACACGGAGGTGGACGTCGGACTCGAAGGGCTTTTCGTACTTGCAGTCGAAGACGTAGGGTCTCGCCTTGATGTGGAAGGCGACGTAGTTCTGGATGATGATCTGGCGGGCGAAAACGGGGATTGGCTGGGCGAGGAAGACGTAGGGGCTGGTCAGGCAGGCTTCCCGGACCAGCTCCACGGCGAGCTTCACGTCCTGATCGATCCCCACATAGAAGTCCATGGCCACCTGCATCTCGAGCGCCCCGTAGTTGCCGCTCGAGGTGACGTCGGTGAAGACCTTGTTGTTGGGGATGGTGATGATGTTGTGATCGAGCGTGTTCATTCGCACGCTTCGCAGGCCGATCTTGATGATGTCGCCGTACTCGCCGCCGTAGGCGACGCGGTCCCCGACCTGGAAGGGGCGGTCGAACATGATGGTGACGCCGGCGACGAACGAGGCAACGAGGTCGCGGAGTGCGAAGCCGACGGCGAAGGCGAGGGCGCCGCCGATGACGGTCAGAGCCGTGGGGTCGAGTCGGAGGCTGAGGGCCACGGACGCAGCGATGGTGCCGACATACAGGAGGAACCGGATCGCCGTCTGGAACTTCTGAATCGCAGGGCGACGGTTGGTGAAGCGCTCGGCCAGCCGATCCCCGAGCTCATCCACGACCTTGATCAGGAAGAGCGCTCCGCCGGCGATCAGGATCGAGACAGCGACCCCTCCCCAGCGGATGAACTGGGCCAGCTTGCCGATGTCGGGGGCGTCCTGCGCACAAGCGGGCGTGGCCGTCAGCACGAGCGCGCAGACGACCGCAGCCTGCAGCCGTCGCACCGGGAGCCCCAGAGTCATCGGTCCTCTCATTCCGACACCAGCAGATGGCGT
>JAKLDZ010000188.1 GCA_022703255.1 Myxococcota bacterium
CCTGCTTCGAGGGGGGCCTGGCCGCGCCCTTGCCCGCATTCGACTTCGCAGGCTTGGAGGGCTTCGCCGAAGGCTTCGGCTTCGCTGCGGCGGGAGCCTTGGCCGATGGCTGCGTCGCAGGCGCCTTGTCCGCGGGTTGAGCCGCCGGGGTCGGCGTCGCAGCAGGAGCCGCCGCCGGAGCCGCCGGTGGGGGCGGCGCAGGGGCTGCCGAACCCTGCTGCGCCGATGCGATGCCCGACCACAGCACCGAGGTCAGCAGCAGGACCGGGGATGTGAGGAGCCAGCGTCGCATGTCCGCTCCACGGTTTCTCACGCGGGGAGGAGTCGGTCAACTTGTCGACGGAAGATCCCAGCGTTCCCGGAATCCCGCGTTCGAGTGCCGAAGCGGTCGCACCAGGCGCGCGGGGCCGCGTTCCCAGGGCCGCGCGCGGGTGACCGGCAGCCCCGAAGGCGCAAGGAGGGTGCTCAGACCGGCGCGTCCTTCGCGACCAGGAAGGCCACATCGCCTTCGGCGAGAGGCAGCGACGGATCGGGGTGCAGGATCGTTTCGCCTGCGCGCTCGAGGGCGATCACGGTGTGGCGTCGATCGAGGCCGGCCAGCACGTACTCGCGGTAGGGCTTGCCGAAGAACGACGCGTCCACGGCGACCCGGTAGATCTCGGAGCCGACATCGCTGGTGAGCAGGTGCATGATGAGGGCGGGGACACCGACGTCTTGCACGCCGCGGACGAGGAGTCCTGCTGTGAAGGAGACGGCGTCGATGATGGCGTCGCAGCCGGCATTGCGCAGGTGCTCGCGGTTGTCCGCGGCGACCAGCTCCGCGCTGATTCGCACCGTGGGGTTGACCCTGCGCAGCGCTGCGGCGACCAACGCCGTCTCGTGATCGGAGCGGGCGTCTTGCTCGTCGTTCGCGAGGATGATCGCTGCTGTTGCGCCCGACGCAGCGGCGCGGTCGAGGGTCTCGGCCAGCGAGGGGAGGCCTCGGACGAACCGGATCTCGTCGTCGGTGACGGGGGTTTCCGGGAGCTGGGCGACGACGACGACCCGCGTGTCCTTGTAGCGAGGGTCGGCCTTGAACTCGGCGATGGTCCAACGCCCTTTGTCGTTCCAGCCGAGCACGAGCAGGTGGTTGCGGAGCTTCACTGGCCTCAATCCTCGCTTGCCCTGGTCGCGGATGTCCAAGAGCATCGTCGCGACGGTTCCTCCGAAGGTGCCGAGCACGCCGACACCGAGCGCCATGGTGAGCGCGGCCACCAGTCGGCCGCCGCCGGTGGAAGGGTAGATGTCGCCGTATCCGACGGTGGACAGCGTCGTGATGCTCCACCACAGGGCGTCGTCGACGCTCTTGATGTTGTTGTTGGCGCCGCGTTCGAAGACGGTGAAGGCGAAGGCGGCGAAGCCCCACCAGACGACGGCGGTGACGCCGAGGTAGCCGAGAGCGCGGGCGGCGGGGGGCCATTCGAAGGCGCGCGCGGAGCGGTTCAGCAGGACGAAGACGCGCATGATGCGAAGCAGCCGCATCATGCGCACGACTCGCACGGCGCGCAGCGGACCGAGGAAGGGGATGGCGCCGATGAGATCGAACCAGTTGCGTCGCAGGAAGATCCAGGGGTTCGACGCAACGCGCATGCGCCAGGCGAAGTCGATCAGGAACAGGCCGCACAGCGCCAGGTCGACCCACTGCAACCAGAGAGAGAGCGCGGACTCGGGAGCGAGACCGAAGTCGAGGATGAGGATCCCGATCGTGAGGACCGTGCCGACGATGACGATGCGGTCCCACCACCTGGGCAGAAGCCGCTCGGCGTAGAAGACCCCCAGGCGCCTTTCCTGATTGGTCTGCGTCTCGATCGCCATGGAGGATCCCCGGGGCCCGGCACGATGGAGGCCCCCTATATGGCCGGTGCGAATCAGGCGTCAAGAACGCTCATCGGATCTCATCCGTTCGCTCGACGACACGCCTCTACTCGATGACCGAGTCCGTCACCACGATGGGCGTGTCCGAGTGGTTCGAGATCTGCGGCCACGTCGGATACCAGGAGCCCCCGACATTGTCCTTGATCACGCTGCGATCGATGCGGATGTCGCCCGTGTGGTTGTTGCTCACGAAGAAGATGGCGCTGCCGTGCGCGTTGACCTCGTTGTGCTCGATCCGCGTGCCGCACAGCGACAGCGTCATCTTGTCGCCGTCGTTGTAGATCGCTCCCCCGCTGCCTCCGCCGGGTGTCCCCTCCTTCGCCGGATTGGCGCCGTTGCCCACCGCCCGGTTGTGCGAGAACAGGCTGTTGAGGATCGTCCACGACACGCCGATGCTGCTGATGCCTCCGCCGTTCGAACACGCACCGCCGTAGCCGTCCTTGCCGCCGAACGTGCTGTTGACCACGTACACCGGCCGGTCCTGGTGCTGATCGAACACACGGATCGCCGCGCCTCCCACGTCCGGCCCCACGTCGGCACACACGTTGTGGAAGAACCGCGAGTTGACCACCTTGAACCGCCCGCCCCGCACCCAGATCGCCCCACCCCCGTCGTTCTCCGTCTCGCCCTTCGAGCTCGCGTCCACGAACGTGAGGTTCTGCACCGTCAGCCGCGGATGGTCCTGATCGTTGCAGTGGTCCGTGGTCCACACCTGGTTCTTGTCGCACGTGTTCATGTACAGGATCCGGTGATTCCCTGCGCCGCTCAACGTCACCAGCCCCTTGCCGTCGATCACGATCTCCGGCCCCGTGTCGTTCACCACCTTCGCCGTCCGCTCGAGCGTGATCGTCACAGGGTCCGGCCCGCAGTCGAACGTGATCACGCCGCCCTTCGCCACCGCTTCGACGAACGCGTCGCTCGTGCAGCTCGCCGGCGTCCCGGTGCCCACCACGGTCCGCGGACTCGACACGTCCGCGAGCCCCGCCTCGGCGGGAACCGCGCACGTCGCCTCCGCGTTCGGATTGCCCGCCGGCGGACCGTCGCTCGGGTTCGTCAACGGGTTGGGCACCTCCACGCCTTTCGTCACTGCGGGGTCTTCGTCGGAACACCCGGCCGAAGTGCATCCGAGGGCGAACAGACCGGTTGCCGCCAGGGCCACACGAACACGAGACGAGAGCTGTCTCATCGGGGATTCTCCGGGGAGGCGGACAGCATAGCCGAGCGATGCGCGTGCGACGAGTCGCGCCGGGCGTCGGGGTCCGTCGAAGGCCCGACGCTGGGCCACGTTGTGTCAGGTGTCGCAGCGGGATCGGAGGCAAAATGGCGGGATTTCCATCGCAACGCGCGTGGCCCGCAGGATGCACAAGGGGCCGGCGAACAGGAGAACCCCGATGAGAACCCTCGCGCTGATCCTCGCCTCCCTCACCATCGCAGCCTGCACGGGCAATGTCGACGAACCCGCCTCGAGCCAGGGCGGCGCGGCCGGCTCCGCCGGAAGCGCAGCGGGCACGGGCGGCGCGGCCGGAGGCACCTGTCCGAAGCCGAGCTTCTCCACCGACTGCAACGAGGTCGCCAGCTTCCAGTGCGGGTTCGCGGCCTCGTGTGATGGCAACGTCGCGAAGGCGACCTGGCACCACCACTACTCGTGCAACGGCCAGGAGCTGATCGAGAACTTCTCTTGTACGGCTCCGTGCGCCGACGCGTGCAACTCCGAATACTCGGACTGGCCCCAGAGCGGAGCCGACTTCATGAAGGGGATCTGCGGTGGCGGAGCCGCTGGCGCTGCGGGTGCAGGCGGAGCCGCTGGCGCTGCGGGTGCAGGCGGAGCCGCTGGCGCTGCGGGTGCAGGCGGCGTCGCGGGAGCGGGCGGCGTCGCGGGCGCAGCCGGTGCGGGAGGGAGCTGCACGATCCCGTCGTTCTCCACCGACTGCTCCAAGGTGACCGAGTTCCAGTGCGGGTTCTCGCCGTCGTGTGACGGCAAGACGGCGAAGGTCGAGTGGCACCACCACGTGATGTGCAACGGCCAGGAGGAGATCGTTCCCTACAGTTGCACCTACGAGTGCGCGGTGGATTGTGACGAGTCGTGGTCGGGCTGGCCGAAGGACGGCGCGACGTTCGTGGCGGAGATCTGCGTGGGTGGGGCCGGGGGTTCCGCAGGCGACGCGGGCAACTGCGCGCCGGAGCATGCCGCGTGCTCGTCGGACGCGGAGTGCTGTCCGCTGTGGACCGGGACCGGAGGCGCGGCGGGTGGTCAGCAGACCGGCACGACCTGCGCACCCGCCACGCCGGGAGGCACGTGCGAGCGCTGCTCGAACCCGGGTGAGCTGTGCGACGGCTACCACGCCTGCTGCCCGGGATTCGGCTGTGTTGGTGACACGTGCAAGGCGAACTGAGCCCGGAGCGACCCGTCTCGTGAGAGACGCGTGCAGCGGAGCTCTCACGAGAGACCGTCGGGCGAGCCCGTGACGTGTCGCTCCCGTCGCCTCGCTTTGGGGCCGGCTCGCTGGCCCCGAACTTCCTCGTCCGTGCGGGAATCTGCTAACCTCTTTCTCCGTGTGCCGATCGATCGCTCACCACCGCAACGGGCGGCGCCTCGCATCCCCACTGGTCGTGCTGTGCTTGTGGGCGGCGGCGCCCCTGGCCTGCGGGGGTGACGAGTTCGCCAACGCTCCGCAGTGCCAGCCCGGCTACAAGGTCTGCGGCGGCAAGTGCGTCTACGCCAGCGCGTCCTACGGGTGCAGCGCCTCCGCGTGCGATCCCTGCCCCGCGCCGGACCCCGCGCTCAAGCACACGATCGCCTCATGTGACACGAGCGGTCAGTGCAGCACGACCTGCGAGACCGGATTCGGCCTCTGCGGGGCCGATCCCGCCGTGGGATGCGACACCAACCTGCAGGACAACGCCCACCACTGCGGCTGGTGCAAGCACGACTGCGACGGTGCCCTGTGCGACAAGGGGATCTGCGCACCGATCGTACTGGCGTCGGGACAGAAGAACCCTTCGGCCCTCACGTTCGAGGGCTCGTACCTGTACTGGGTGAACGCCGACGACGACGGCGCGGTGATGCGAGCGCCGGTCGACGGGGGGGCCGCGGAGGTGCTCGCCTCGGGGGAGAAGCAGCCCTACGGCTTGGCGCTCAGCCAGGAGAACGCGTTTTTCTCGGCGCAGACCAACGGTGGCGAAGTCCGCTCGGTGCCGCTCGCGGGAGGCGCATCGGTCACCGTGGCGACCGACACGCAGCAGCCGCAGGGGCTCGCTCGCATCGGGCAGAACCTGTACTGGGCGAGCAAGGCCCGGGGAGAGATCCTGTCGGTGTCGATCGCGGAAGCCGGAGAGACCCCCAAGCCGATCAAGTCGGGTCTCGTGGAGCCGACCCACGTGACGGCGTCGTCGAATGGGTGGCTGGTCTACTCGGCGGTCGGAGGCACCGAGGTGTACTGCCACCGCAGCGGCGAGAACCTGCGGATCATCACGGGGCTGGTGCCCGGGGCGCTGGCGACGCTCGGAGACGAGGTGTACATGGCGCGGGCAGAGGCTCGCGGCGTGTACCACAAGAGCTGCGAAGCCAACCTCGCGGACTCGCCCAAGTACGTTCCCGGGAGCCAGGGAGCCACCGCGATCGCGCTCGACGAAGCGTCGCTGTACTTCACCTCGGCGCAGGGCGTGATGCAGGTCCCCCTCGACGGCGGCGACACTCCGGTCGTGCACAAGTACTCCACGATCACGACCGCGTCGTCGATCGCCGTGGGCAAGGGGCTGGTCTTCGTAGCCGATCCCGCGACAGGGACGATCCTTCGGGTCACGAAGTAATCGCCTGCCCCGGGCTGCGAGTCCGCGGCAGAGGGGAGGCGGGGCTTGGTGACCCCGGACTTCAATCCGAGACAGGCACCACGCTCATCCAGTTGAGCATCGTGTACTGATCGAACTTGCCCACTTCCAGCGTCACATTGCCGTCCGCAACGTCGACCTGCACGGACCTCACCTTGTAGGGTTCGTCGGGGGTAGTCGCCTCCGAGTCGAACAGGGTCTGTCCTTCCACCACGACTTTGTGCTCGCTGTAGGTCTTGGCGTGCCAGCCCACGGACACGGTGACCTCGTAGCGACCGTTGACGATGTCCCAGGTGAACGTGTCGGTGCGGCCGTAGTCGTTGTAGACGATGCTCTTCTGCAGCTCACTGACGGGGGCATCGGCGAGGTACTGGTACTTCATGATGTCGGGCTTGCCGATGAAGGGGCCGGACCAGCCGAAGCCCTTGTCCGCGTCGTAGGCGTCCCAGCCGATCTTGAGCCACTCGTGGCCGTCCACCACGAGCGGTGACTGCTTGGGCTCCCCCGACGGATCCTGGAAGTTGACGTACCAGGCCTTGCGCTCGTGCGCGCCTGCCGGTTTGGAGTCGATGACGGGGCAGCCGTCGACCTTCCCTTCGAGCATCGCGCCGAGCTGGTTTCGAAGATGCTGCAGCGCGCTGGCGTCGCGCGTGTACGAGGTGACCGAGGACACCGCGCTGCTCACGGTCACGTCGCACTTGGAAGGCTCGGAGGGCACCTTCGGCACCGAGCCTGCGGCCGCGAGGCGCACGTACTCCCAATCCTCGGCGCCCTCACGCAGAAGCTCCCAGCGGATGCTGGTGACCAGCTTCCCGTCGATCGGCGGGTAGAGCAGGAAGCCGTCGCCGTTCTGGTTCGTCCCCTGGGGTCGCGGATTGGTGTACGGGTCGGAACCCCAACCGGTGACCGAGTAGTAGGCGAAGCCGCGGACGCGGTACTTCCACGCGGCCCAGAAGGCGATCCGGCTCTCGATGCCGGGGTGGTCGATGGTGATCGGATTGAAGTGCGGCGGCAGGTCGCCGTAGAGGAAGTACCACCACACGGTCTCACCGGCGGCCTGTCGCTGCGCGGCGTAGGCCGGCTGGAAGTGGGAGAGGTCGGCCCACCACAGATCGTAGGAGTGCCCCTGGGCGGATGGGTGCTCTGCGATCTCGGGCTTGGGCTCCTCGCTGATGGCGATCTTCAGGTGCGGGGCGGCGGTCTTCGTCAGGTTCGCGAGAAACGCCGCGACGTCGTAGTCGGCCTGATCCTGGGGCTCGTTCTGCAGGTAGTAGTAGCCCTCGTCCTGCCAGCCGCGTTCGACGAGGTACGCGTCGATGGCTGCGAGCAGCTTGCTCCAGGCGGCGTTGTACGCGGCGGTACCGAGGTGATCGGGGCCGCGATCGATGCCGCAGAACGTCTGCGGGCGCGGGGTGCTGTTGTTCACGAACTGCATGATCTCGAACGACGGGAACCCCACGCCGTTCCACCCCGTGCCGTCGATGTACTTGGGACCGAGCTGCGAGAAGTCGTAGGCGTTGTCTTCCTGCTGGAACGTTCCCGAGGCGCAGTCGTACTCGATGCCTCCGTTGTAGTTGAGCCCGGCGGGCCATGCGACACCCGACGGCACCAGCCGGTGCTCGAAGAAGAAGTCCTTGAGCTGCTGGACCTTGTCGAGGCTCTCGGAACCACCAAGCGCCTGGAAGCTCGTGTTCCAGTTGCCGTCGAAGCCGAGCTGCTGCGGCAGCGCGAAGTCGAACACATGGAGCTTCACCGGGATCTGCTGCGATGCCGCGCCGATCGTCAGCGTGAGCGTGGAGGTGTAGTCCCCCGGCTTGGCGTCGGAGGGCACGTGCACCGTGATCCAGAACGGCTGGTTCTCGCCCGCAGGAAGCGCCTCGACCGCGCCGAACGCGGTGGGCTCGAGGGGATCGGGGACGCGCGCGCTGGCGATCGAAGAGGCGTCGGACGGCTCGGAGATCGTCACGTAGCCGACCCTTCGGATCTCGATTCGATCGAGGGTGCCCGGTCCCGTGAAGGCACTCATGGTGATCGTGGCCGAAGCGGCGGAGTCGGCGCGCACGACGAGCTGGAAGGGTTCGAACTCGTTGCGGGCCGAAGCGATGGAGAGGGCATCGCCCGACGGCGAAGGGGGGACGGCTTCGCGCAGGACCTTGTCCATGGTGGTCGTGGTCCAGATCGTTGCGCCCGAGGGCGACGGGAGGCGGAAGGTCAGATCGCCCTTGGGCGTGCAGTTGGTGCACTCGGGGCCGCTGCCTGCGTTGCCCGCGGCTCCCGCGTTGCCGGCGGCTCCCGCGCTGCCCGCGGCTCCCGCGTTGCCGGCGGGTGCGGAGGTGTCATCGGAGCAGGCAACCGCCGCGGTCGATCCGATGATCAGCGCCGCAGCCCCAAGCGTCCAGCTCGCCCTCATGGGCGTCATGGTACAGCGAACGTGCGGGGAGGGGGGAGGGCCGGGGCCGACTCATGCGAGTCGGCCGATGCAGCGGGCTGTCGACGGATCGGGTGAAGGCGTCGCGCTACTTCTTGGTGACGTGGGCGCGGACTTCGTCGAGCCTGCCCGCGGAGCCGAGCTTCTCGTTCTTGTGGGCGATGAACTTGGCGTACTCGGCCATGAAGATCTTGCCCGGGTCGCGCAGGTCGAACTTGGCGGGCTGATCGCGGAAGAACTCGCGGTGCACGCGGGTCCAGACGAGGCGGCCGTCGGTGTCGATGTTGACCTTGGTCACGCCGAGCTCCGAGGCGCGCTTGAACTGGTTTTCGTCGACGCCCTTGGATCCCTTGATGGCGCCGCCGGCGGCGTTGATGCGCTCGACCTCTTCCTGGGGGACGGAGCTGGAGCCGTGCATGACGAGGGGGAACTTGGGGAGGAGCTTCTGGATTTCGGCGAGGACGTCGAAGCGCAGGGCCTGGTTGCCGCTGAACTTGTAGGCACCGTGGCTGGTGCCGATGGCGCAGGCGAGGGAGTCGCAGCCGCTGTCCTTGACGAACTTCTGTGCCTCGGCGGGGTTGGTGAGGTTGGCGTTGCCCTCCTCGACCTTGATGTCCTCCTCGACGCCGCCGAGCTGACCGATTTCGGCTTCGACGCTGATGCCCTTCTTGTGGGCGGCTTCGACGACGCGGCGGGTGATCGCGACGTTCTCGGCGTAGGGCTCGTGGGAGGCGTCGATCATGACGGAGCTGTAGACGCCGCTGGCGATGCAGTCCATCGCGGTCTTCTCGTCGCCGTGGTCGAGGTGCACGGCGTAGATCGCCTCGGGGAAGACGTCCTCGGCGGCGCGGATGATCGCCTCGAGCATGCGCTTCTCGGTGTAGGACCGGGCGCCCTTGGAGAGCTGGATGATGAAGGGAGCCTTGGAGTCCACGCAACCGCGGAACAGCCCCATGGCCTGCTCCAGGTTGTTGATGTTGTACGCGCCGACCGCGAAACGTCCGTAGGCGACCTCGAACAGGGACTTGGTGGTGACGATCATGGCTTTCCTTCCCAGGTGCAGGCCCGGACGGGAGCGTCCGGCCAAAGGGGGGGCGCACGCCCCCTCGCGGCGCGATTCATACCACCGAACGGCCCCGGGGACCGAGCCCTGACATGCGTTCACGCTTTCGTGCGGGGACGGCGCGACGCCGGGGGCGTGCTCGGGCTCGCGCGCCCCGTCGCGTCCTGCCGGTCCGCCAGGCCCGGGAAGCCCGCCGCCAGCAGATCGTCGGCGGTCATGCGCCTTCCCCGGGACACCAGCGCTGCTCGCAGCATGACGTCGCGGAACTCCAGCTCGTTGGCCATCCATTCGTGCTCCAGCAGCATCGCCAGCGCACGATCGTCGATCCCCTGCGGGCCGCCCTTCAGGCTCGCGCCGAGCCTCGCGAGCCGGTCGAGCGCCATGGCTCGCAGGTCCTCGCCTCGCGCGGACAGGGCCGGGATCGCCACGGCGCGATCCCCGAGCCAATCGGCGAGGGCGGTGCACACGCGCCCCGACGCCACCAGCACGTCGACGGTAGCGTCCACCGACACGGCGAGCGCGACATCCAGGGGGGTGGCGGCGCCGGAGGGCGACACGCGCTCCGCGAGGGAGGCGGCGATGAACTCCTGGACCGGACGGGGCAGCGCCTGCAGGTCACGCACGAGCAGCGTTCCTCCCGCGGCGAGGACCAGGGGAGAGACCTGGGGATCGCGCCAGCGTGACAGGTCGTGCTCGAATGGTTCGTCACCCGACACGATCATCATCACGCGTTCCGCGCGGGGGCTTGCGAGGTGGGCCTGGGCCGCCCAGGGCGCGGGGTCGACGCCCGGCGGGGTCAGCAGGGTGACCGGGATGCCGAGGGATCCGAAGCGTCGGCACTGGTCGAGCGCCATCTGGGCGGCGGGGCTGTACACGTGGGCCTGGGCGGTCTGGGCAAGGCGTTCGACGATGGCCCTGTGGCGCACGCCCTCGCCGGCGACCCTGTGCTTGAGGTGGTCGATCTCGTCGCCGCGGCGGTCGGCGAGCTTGCGCAGGTCCATCTCGCGGGCGCGGGAGCGTGCGAGGGCGGAGGAGACGCCGAAGACGGCGCCGATGCGATCGGCCAGCACGCGCAGGGCCTGCACCTCCTCGAGGGTCATGGGGGCCTTGCGGCTCGCGCGCGGGACACCGACGAGCCCCACCGGGCCGTCCTCGTCGCGCACGAGGGTGACGGCCAGCAGCCCGCGGCCCATCATCCAGGCGAGCAGCGGGCGCAGGTCGGCCCTTCGCACCTGCAGGCTGTCGAGGACCTCGGTGCGCACCGTGCGCTCCGGCTCGCCGTCGGCGATCTCGTACAGGTGCTCCGGCGCCTCTCCCGCGGTCGTGTGCACGTACCCGGCGAGATCGATGGTGAGCACCTCCGGAGGCGACGCGCGGAACAGCACGGGAGA
>JAKLDZ010000189.1:0-7026 GCA_022703255.1 Myxococcota bacterium
GCCCGCGTCACCGGCACTCCCCGCCTGCCCGGCTGCCCCGGCTTCCCCAGCTCCACCCGCTTGCCCGGCCGCTCCAGCTTTCCCCGCTCCACCCGCCATACCCCCACTGCCAGCCGCGCTTCCCCCTGCACCACCCACACCGCCGTCCACACCCGCGGCACCAGCAGCCCCTCCCGCGGAGGGTACCTCTTCGTTCGACGAATCACCTCCGCCGCAACCAGGGGCGGCAACCACGAGCACGAAGGGCATGAAGGCAAGCAGGCTCGTACGCATCGGTCAGCTCCTTCCCAGGGGTGTCTGAACATTGTACTTCGCCAACACGGAATGATCCAATGGCACCACCCGCTGCTCGAATGGATACTCATCGGAAGGATGGAAAAGGAGTCCACCGTCGCCCCTCCGTGCCCCCACCCCACCTCCAGACTCGACCCGCACACCGGACTTCCCCCGGAGTGCCCCTCCCCGCCCCACCGCCGCGTCCCGTCCCGCTCGCCCCAACGCGGATCCAAGTTGTCGGACGGACTCTCGAACGATAACCTTCGCAACGCGTCTTCCTCCCCCAGGAGCCTCCCGAACATGCCGCTCGGCCCTTTGCCGACGTCCCATGCGCCCCGCGCGAACCTCCCGATTCCGTGCCTCGCGGAGCCCAGGCTCGGCTGATGCTCGCCGTCATCCTCCACGAACAGCTCGGCGATCACGCCAAGGCCGACGACACCGACGTGCTCGTGTCGCGAGACGCCGTGGGCTGCGCACTCCGCGAGCTCGGCTACGACGTCGCGGCCCTCGCGCTCGGACTCGACCTCGCCGCAGCCGCCAGCTCCCTCGAACGGTTGCAGCCCGCCGTGGTGTTCAATCTCGTGGACACCGTCGACGGCACCGGCCGCCTCAATCACCTCGCTCCCCTTCTGCTGGAGCGGTTGCGTCTCCCCTACACCGGCGTGCCCATGGAAGGCACGTTCGTGACCACCGACAAGCTCCTCGCCAAAACGCTGCTGTCCGCGTCCGGCCTCCCCACTCCTGCCTGGGCCTCCGACACCCAGGTGGCCGTCACCACCCCGCCCTTCCCGCCTCCCTACATCGTCAAGCCGCTCCACGAGGACGCATCGGTCGGACTCGATGACGCTTCGGTTGTTGCCGATCTGGATGCTGTTCGCGCCCGCATGCGACGTCTCCACGAAGAGACCGGGGGACGAGGATTCGTCGAGGCCTTCATCGACGGACGCGAGCTCAACGTTTCGCTCCTCGAGGAAGCGGACGGCGTGCGGCTCCTGCCCCCCGCGGAAATCCGCTTCGTGGATTTCCCCGAAGGCAAGCCGAGGATCGTCGGCTACGCCGCGAAGTGGACGCCCGCGACCTTCGAGTACGAAAACACGCAGCGCACTTTCGATCTCCAGGACCTCGGAGACGGCGTCGAACGACGCCTCCGGGAGGTCTGCCTGCGATGCTGGGACCTGTTCGGCCTGCGCGGCTACGCCCGCGTCGACGTGCGACTCGATCGCGACGGCGTCCCCTGGATCCTCGAGGTCAACAGCAACCCGTGCATCAGCCCCGACGCGGGATTCCCCGCCGCCGCGCTCCGGGCGGGTATCCCCTACACCGAGCTCGTCCGCCGAATCGTAGATGCGGCCCTCCGCCGCCACGGAGAATCCACCCCATGCAGCAGCCCGCTCAGCCCGACGCCGTGATCTTCCGCCAGGATCCCCATCCCTCGGATATCGACGCAGTTCGCAGGATCACGGCCTCCAGCGGCTACTTTTCGGGGGAGGAGATCGACGTTGCGGTCGAGCTGGTAGAAGAGCGCCTGTCGAAGGGAATCGAGAGCGGCTACCACTTCCTGTTCGCGGACATCGACGGAGCGACGGTGGGCTACACCTGCTTCGGGCGCATCCCCTGCACGCTCTCGAGCTACGATCTCTATTGGATCGCGGTGGACGACTCCTGCAGGAATCGGGGCATCGGTCGCGAGCTGATCGCCAGGACCGAGAGGATCGCGCGCGAAATGGGCTGCAAGCGCCTCTACGTCGAGACCGCCTCGCGCCCCCAGTACGACTCCACCAACGCCTTCTACCTGCGCACCCAGTACGTGGTCGACGCCCGCCACGAGCATTTCTACGCAGAGAACGACGCGAAGATTGTCTATGTGAAGGTCCTGGCCCCCTGAGCCCGTCCGGGCCGCGACAAACCCCGCGCCCCACCGGCAGCCGGCGCAGCCTGGCACAAAGACGTCGATGGGATGGCGATGAATTCGGAAGGAAAGAGGGGGGACGAACGCGGGCTACTCGGCCGCCGCAGGAGCGACCTTCGCCCTCGCCTCGCCCATGATCGCGTCGAACCACCCGTCGAACCGGGCCTCCAACGCGTCGAGGTGGAGCGTTGCCAATGGCTCCACGACGCCACCCACCAGGCGCGGCATCGGGAACTGGAAGGTCGGGCGCTCGGCCACTCCCTGTGCGCCCGAGGAGCCGGCGACGACGTTCCGATAGATGGGCGCCGCTCGGCGGATCTCGTCGAAGACCTCCGCGGTGCTCGCGTACTTCATCTTGAAGCGGATTCCCATCTTCGCACCGATCTCGCAGAGCATCTGCCAGGTCTCGATGCCACCTACCGGGGGTACCGCGCGCTCGAGCGACTGCACCCGACGCTCGCTGTTGGTCACGGTGCCGCTCGTCTCCGCGCTCGCACTCATCGGCAGCACGATGCTGGCCGCCTTCGCCGTCGGCGTCAGCAGCACGTCGGCCACGACCAGGGTCTCCGCGGCCAGAAGCCCGTCGACCAGATCCCGGGGATACTTGTCATACCCCACGGGGTCCTCGCCAAACACCACCGCCAGCTTGATCTTCCTGGCGCGCAGCAGCTCACCGATGTCCGACTGCGGTGCGTCGAGATTCTCGATCGCCGCACACCACTCCTTCTGCAGCAGGTCGATCGCCTCGGCGTCGCCGCGGGCCGTGTAGCCCGGAAGCCAGCCGGGATCGCAGCCCATGTCGAGCAACCCCTGCATGTTCGACTTCTCTCGCAACGCCAGGTAGGGCGCCCCGAGAGCCTGCGCTCCAGCGACGATCACGCGTTCGTCGCCCGGAAGACGCTTCGATCGGTAGTCCTTGTTGAAGAGCACCACCTTCGACGCGCTGGCGCCGATCACCTTCGCCGCCTCGCGAACCGACGCCGGATCGACTCCGGCCAGCTCGCACCGCTTGTCGAACGGCAGGTCGTCCACGAGCGTCTTGAACCCGGGAACGCACTCCGTGCAAGCCTTGCCGTCGGCGCTCGCGGCCTGCACGATCGCAGTCAACACATCGACCTCGGTGCCCGGCTTGCAGGCCAGGAAGACCTCGGAGAACGTGCTGGTGCGCGTGCTCCTCGGGTTGATGTGCACGACCTTCGCGCCCTTGCGCATGGCATGGTGCACCGTCAGGTCCGCGGTGAAGTGCTCGTGATCGAGCTCCGAGTCGACGACCACGATCGCCTGCGCGTCCTGTACGTCGCGCAGCGTGGCCGTGGACATCACCTCGGGACACTGCAGGTCGCGGTTGACCAGGTTCGCGAAGGACGTGACGTTGTGCGTACCCAGCCCGAGCCGTGCGAGCTTCTGCGCCAGATACAGCTCCTCGTTCGTCATCCTCGGAGAGACGAACACGGCCATCTCGTCCGGGGAGCACTTGCGCGACAGCTCACGCAGCCTCGCCGCTGTCTGGTCGATCGCGTCGTGGACCGATGCGGGCACGAGCTCCTTGCCGGAACGAACCATGGCCTTGGCCAGGCGCTCGCCGGACTGGATATATCGGTACCCGAAGCGTCCGCGACGGCAGTGGCTTCCGCGCGTGATGCTGTCACCGTCGAAGCGGCTGACGTCGATGAGGGTGTCGCCGTAGACGCTGTAGCTCAGCTTGCACCCGACTCCGCAGTAGTGGCAGACCGTCTCGTGCTGCTCGGTGCGCCAGGGGCCGGGCTTGGCCAGGGGGATCTGCTCCGCGATGGCGGCCGTGGGACAGGTGCTGATGCACATGCCGCAGGACACGCAGTCGGTCTCGAGCAGCGAGCCGCCTAGGGCGGGCCTGACCACGGTGGAGAACCCGCGGTTGACGAAGCCGTAGGCGGCGATGCCGACGACGTCGCTGCAGATTCTGACGCAGCGCCCGCAGAGCACGCACTTGTTCTGGTCGAGCTCCATCAGCGGATGCGTGCGATCGGGCTTGTACTGGTTCGCCTTGCCCAGATAGCTGGTGATGTCGACCTCGTATTCCGTGGCGTAGCGGCGCAGGTCGCAGGTGAACAGGGCTGTGCACCCGCACTCGAGGCAACGCGTCGCCTCGCGCGCGAGATCCTCGGTGCTGTAGCCGAGCTCCACCTCCACGAACGACTTGCGGCGCGTCTCGGGAGCGATCACCGGCATGTGGCGCTTGGTGGACTTGACGTTGGAGCGCAGCTCTTCGACGGAGACCTTTCCGTAGGTGTCCTTGCGGCTGAAGAACTCCTTGGGCTCGGGACGCGCCTTGCCGGTCGTTAGGTAGGCGTCGATGGCGTAGGCGGCCTTGCGCCCCGCCGCGAGGGCCTCCACCACCGTGGCGGCGCCCGTCTGGACGTCGCCGCCCGAGAACACCCCGTCCACGCTGGTCTCGAAGGTGCGCTCGTTGACCGCAACGGTCTGCCAGCGGGTGAGGTTGAGGGTCTCTCCGACAGGGAGGAAGCCGGGGACTTTGCCGCCGAGAAGCTCGGCGACCTTGGCACCCTGACCGATGGCCGCGATGATGAAGTCGCAGTCCATCACGAACTCGGAACCCTTGACCGGCTTGGGGCTGCGACGTCCGCTCGCATCGGGCTCCCCCAGCTCCATGCGCAGACACTCGAGTCCCACCGCGCGGCCGTCCTTGGTGACCACCCGCGTCGGCGCCACCAGGAAGTCCATGATGATGCCTTCCTGATCCGCCTCGTGGACCTCCATCTCGTTGGCCGGCATCTCCTTGCGGGTGCGCCGGTACACGATGTGGACCTCCTTGGCGCCCATGCGCAGAGCCGTGCGCGCGCAGTCCATGGCGGTGTTGCCGCCACCGACCACGAGCACCGTCCCGTGGATGTCCATCTTCTTGCGCAGCCCGACCTGCTTCAGAAAGTCGATGCCGATGAGCACGCCGTCGGCGTTCTCGTCCTGCACGCGCATCTTCGTGCTGTCCCACGCGCCCAGACCGAGGAAGATCGCCTGGTAGCCCTTGTCCTTGAGGCTGGCGATGGTGAAGTCCTTGCCGAGGACGACGTTGGTCTGCAGCTTCACGCCGAGGTCGAGGATCTGGTTGATCTCGAGGTCGAGCACGTTCTTGGGGAGGCGGTACTCGGGGATGCCGTAGCGGAGCATGCCGCCCGGCTCCGGGAGGCTCTCGAACATGTCGACGTGATAGCCGCGCACCGCGAGGTAGTAGGCGGCCGAAAGGCCCGCGGGCCCGGCACCGATCACCGCAACGCTCTTGCCTTTGGGAGCCGCAACCTGGGGCTTGAACGGCTGCACACGACCCAGGTCGACGTCGGCCAGGTAGCGCTTGATGTAGTCGATGCCGACCGCTTCATCGAGCATGTTGCGTCGACACCCCTTGACCTCGCAGGGACGGGTGCAGACGCGTCCGCAGATCGCCGGGAGCGGGTTGCGCTCCTTGATGAGCTGGATCGCGTCGTCGTACTTGCCCAGGGCGGCCAGCGCCACGTAGCCCTGGATGTCCACCTGCGCGGGGCAGGCCAGCTGACAGGGGCCGAGGCAGTCGGCGTAGTGGTTGCTGAGCAGCAGCTCGAGGGCAGCCTTGCGCGCGGCGCGGACGTCGGGGGGATCGGTCTCCACGACCATGCCAGCCGCCACCTTGGTGGAGCAGGCGGGGAGCAGGTTGCGCGCCCCGTGGACCTTGACCACGCACAGGAAGCACGACGCAAACGGCTCGAGCTGATCGTCGTGGCACAGCGTGGGGATGTTCCGGATACCGTTCTCACGAGCAGCTTCCAGGATCGTCTTGCTGCTGTCCGCAAGGATCCTCTTGCCGTCGATTTCGAGCTTGACCAGAGCCATGAATCTCTCCTCGTTCAGTCCCGCACCACGGCGTGGAAGTTGCAGACCTTGAAGCACTCACCGCACTTCGTGCACTTGCTCATGTCGATGTGGTGCTTCTGCTTGAGCTCGCCTGTGATCGCGTCGAACTTGCACGCCTTCTTGCACAGCATGCACCCCGTGCAGGCGTCGTTGATCGAGTACGTCAGAAGCGCCGCACACTGATGCGCCGGACACTTCTTGTTGTTGATGTGCGCCTCGTACTCCGACCGGAAGTACTTGATCGTCGTGAGCACCGGGTTCGGCGCCGTCTGCCCGAGCCCGCAGAGCGACGTGCTCCGGATCCGCTGAGCCAGGTCCAACAGCAGGTCGATGTCCGTCGGCTTGCCCTTGCCCTCCGTGATCCGCGTGAGGATCTCCAACATCCGCTTGGTGCCCACACGGCAGAACGTGCACTTCCCGCACGACTCGCGCTGCGTGAAGTCCAGGAAGAACTTCGCCACGTCGACCATGCACGTGGTCTCGTCCATCACCACCATGCCGCCCGATCCCATGATCGCGCCGGTGCGGTTGATGGACTCGTAGTCGATGATCGTGTCCTGCAGCTGGGCAGGGATGCAGCCTCCCGACGGCCCGCCCATCTGCACGGCCTTGAACTTCTTGTCTTCCTTGATGCCGCCGCAGATGCCGTGGACGATCTCGCGGATCGAGATGCCCATGGGCACTTCCACCAGCCCGCCGTGCTTGACCTTGCCGGCCAGCGCGAAGACCTTGGTGCCCTTGCTGTTGTCGGTGCCGAGGCTGTTGTAGGCCTTGGGCCCACGGGCCACGATCCAAGGCACGTTGGCGTAGGTCTCGACGTTGTTGATGTTCGTCGGACAGTCCCACAGCCCCTTGGTGGCCGGGAAGGGAGGACGCACTCGCGGCATGCCGCGCTTGCCCTCCACCGACTGCATCAGCGCGGTCTCCTCGCCGCACACGAACGCGCCGGCGCCTTCCTT
>JAKLDZ010000189.1:7126-10620 GCA_022703255.1 Myxococcota bacterium
AGCTTGACGTGGAAGTTGAACCCCTTGCCGAGGATGTCGTCGCCGAGCAGCTTGCGCTCCTCCGCCTGCGCAATGGCCAGGTTCAACCGCTCGATGGCCTTCGGGTACTCCGCTCGCACGTAGATGATGCCCGTGTCGACATGCCCGATCGCGAAGGCCGCGATGGCCATCCCCTCGAGCACCGCGTGCGGATCGCTCTCGAGCACCGAGCGGTCCATGAACGCCCCCGGATCGCCCTCGTCGGCGTTGCAGATGACGAACTTCCGGCTGCCCGCCGCCATGCGCGCGAAGCGCCACTTCATGCCCGTCAGGAAGCCCGCACCCCCTCGGCCTCGCAGCCCCGAGTCGATCAGGTCCTTGACGACCGCCTCCGGATCATTGACCTCGAGCACCTTCTTCAGCGCCTCGTAGCCGCCCGCGGCCAGGTACTCCTCAATGTTCTCCGGATCGATCTTCCCGCAGTTGCGCAGCACGATCCGCTCCTGCCGATCGAGGTACGCCGCGTCCGTGCCCGTCGAATCGCTGCCCCAGACGAGCCACTCCGCCACCGGCTTGCCCTGGCCCACGTGCTCGTCGAGGATCCGCTCCACACGCTCCGGCGTCACGCCGCCATACTGGAAGCGCGCACCCGATTCGAAACGCAGCTCGACCAGCGGCTCGCGGTAGCACATTCCGATGCAGCCGGTCTTGCCCAGGTCGAAGGACGCTCCCGCTTCGAGCTTGCGGGCCAGCGCATTGTAGGTCTCTTGCGCCCCCGCGGCGATCCCGCAGGTGCCCAGGCCGACGAGGATCTTCGTCATTGCACTGCCTCCTTCGCGGCCTTCGCTTCCTTGACGTACCGATTGACGATCTTCTTGATCTCCTTGGGCGCCAGATTGCCGTAGGTCGCGTTGTTGATCATGATCACCGGCGCCAGCGAGCAGCAGCCCAGACAGGCAACGTCCTCGAGCGTGAAGAGCCGATCCGACGTCGTCTCGCCCGTCGGGATCGCCAGCTGATCCTCCAAGGCCTTCGAGATGTCGTTCGCTCCCGACACGTGACACGCCGTCCCGTGACACACGCGCACGATGTACTTGCCCACCGGCTTGAACCGGAACTGCGCGTAGAACGTCGCCACCCCGTAGATCTGCGTGACCGGAATCCCGCTCGCACGATGGATCTCCATGATCCCGTCGCGCGTGACGTACCCGTCACGCTCCTGCACCTTCTGCAGCAGGGGAATCAGCTTGCCCTCCTCCCCCGCGAAGTGTTGGTTGCGGAAGTCGTACTTGCGATGCGCATCCATCTGCGATTCTCCTGTGTCGGAGTGACACGGACCGGGGTTCGTGCTCACCTTCCTCCTCAGTCGTAGGGAGTGTTGAACTTCTTGTTCATCATCGAGATCATGTCGTCGATGTCACCTTGCCCCCCGATCGCGTGCCCCTTGCACCCCCGACGCGAGCAGAACTCGACGTAGCCGCCGGCGACCTGGTTCAGCGAGACCATCGGCGCATTGCACTGACGGCAGTACACCTGGATCATCACCGACGTGTCGCACTCGGGGCATCGGAACTCCGCCACCGCCCCCTCCGGGATGTCGAAGCTCGACTCCACCGCGTACTCGCCGAACACGGCGCTCAACGACACCTCGCCGTCCTGGTTCGTGTCCTTCACGTAGGCGTCCAGGCGTACCCGATTGCCTTGCGTGAGCGCCGCGCTGCAATGCGGGCAGCACAGCTGCAAGACCAGCATCTGCTTGCTCATGGATTCCTCCCTCCTGCGCTCGGGGATGCACCCCGGGCACACGCCGTCGTCTCCACCGCTTCGCTCCTCGCACTCCGCACGCTCCCGACCACCACGCCCCGCTCACCCCGGCCCCTTCCCGGTTCCCGGACTCCGTGCGTCTCCGTGTCGAGCCTTGCTTCCATCCTTCGTCGCCCCGCTCCCACTGGACTCCACCCGCCGACGGCGGCCTTCGCCCGGGTGTGATCGATCGAGCTGACGCGAATCCCTTCCGCTTCACTCGATCGTCGGACCGCGAGAATCGCCGCTCGTCCTACCCACTTTCCGACGCAACGTCAAGGCGACCTCACGGAACGCTCATCACGAATCCGCGCAGCGTTTTCTGGATTCTCCCCTGCTCTCGCTCCCTGCCCGCACCGATTGCGCCGCGCTGCCCCGCGCGAGTCTTCCACCGCGGAGCGCCGCGCCAGCCCCACGGGCAGAAGCTCCCAACTCGCGACGCATGCGCCCACCGCGTGATCGCCGCACGCGCTCCGACTTCGTCTCCGAAGTCCGCGCCTTCACCACGCGCGAAGCTCGATCCGCGTGCGCGCGAGCTGTGCGAGGCGGTGGCGACCGGTGACCTCCGCCTCCAGATCGACGGCCGCCTTCCCCTGGAGTGTGCACCTGCGGCGCACACCGAGCTTCAGTCGTGACACACCTCGGGCAAGCTCCTGCTCCTCGTGCGCTGACTCTCCTCGCCTCCCTCGGCCAGGCTCTCACCGCGCGCGAACAACCCCGAGCAGGGCGCCCGAAGGCCCCTCCATGAGCAGGTCGCGATCGGCGCTGGAGGCGCGCGCGGCGGCCGGTGCGGCGCCAAGCTCGACGAGGCCCGTCGCCTCGAGCTCCCGGAGCGCCTCGTGCACGCGACCGGGATTCGGGGGCCACGCGCGACGACATAGTTCGGGGAGCGACACGTTGGATGCCCCACCTCCCATGTCGCGGAGCTGACGCAACGTGCGATCCGCGAGCGTGCCGGGGATGGGACCGCGTCGCGACACCGAGGGGATTCGCGGTGGTGCGATCGGAGGCGGCGGCGGCTCCCGGGCGGGGCGGGTGGACGACGGCACCGGGATCCGCGGAGGCGGCGGGGCAGGACGGATCCGCGCAGGCGGCGCGAGCACGGCCGTGGGGGCTCCGGCTCCCATACCGCGATCCACTCCCGCTTCCCGTCCACCCCCGGGGTCGCTCACCAGGTCGCGCTCCATCGCCTCGATCCCACGCTCGATAGCCTTCCGCAACAACTCGGAGCGCAGGGGCACGTCGATGCCGCGCTGCTGCATCGATCGGATCAACGCAGTCAGCCGGGCCTTGGTGCCAGGAGCAAGACGGATCGCAATCTGCTCCTTGGTCTGGGGCAGTCTCGGACGTCCCATGGGACGGCACGATAGACGAGGACCGCAGCGCAGTTCAACCGCCGCGGACGGTCGAGCGCGAACGACGCGAGGAACGCGGTCACGTTCGGTCGGGCAGGCGGTGCCCGGGCCGGCCCGGCGCGGTGGTGTGCGGGGTTCTCGGGAGACGGGTGCTGCGTGCCTTGACGCCGCCCGGCTCCGGGGGTTGGGTGCGCGGCTTGCCGGGCAATGCCCAGGCGCACAGCACGGAGAAGCCTCTTCATGACAACACGCGTTTCTGTCGGACTGATCTCCCTCGTGACTGCCCTCGTAGCTGCCGCTTGCGGCGGCGCGCAGGCCCCTGCACAGCCTCAGCCCCCCCCCCCCACCCCCCCCCCC
>JAKLDZ010000019.1 GCA_022703255.1 Myxococcota bacterium
GAAGGAGGCTGGCGTACGCCGCTTCCTGTTCTCGTCGTCTTGCAGCAACTACGGTGCATCCGACGACACGCTGCTCGACGAGGATGCGCCGTTGCGCCCGGTGACGGCCTATGGGCGTTCGAAGGTGCTGGCCGAGCAGGGGCTGGCGGAGCTCGCGGACCGGGACTTCAGCCCGACGTACCTGCGCAGTGCGACGGCGTATGGGGTGTCGCCGCGGCTGCGTTTCGATCTGGTGCTGAACAACCTGGTGGCGTGGGCGCACACGACAGGGAGCGTGCACCTGAAGAGCGACGGCTCCCCCTGGAGGCCGATTGTCCACATCGAGGACATCGCAAGGGCGTACCTGGCGGTGCTGGATGTCGCCGCCGATATCGTCCATGACCGCGCGTTCAACGTGGGAGCTCCCGGTGAGAACTTCCGCATGCGAGAGCTCGCGGAGATCGTGCGCGACACGGTCCCCGGCTCCGACGTCGGATTCGCCGAGGGCGCTTCACCCGATGTGCGCTGCTATCGAGTGAGCGCGAGCCGCCTCACCAGCACCGTTCCCGCCTACAAGCCCGCCTGGACCGCCCGTGCCGGCGCGGCTCAGCTCTATGCCGCCTACAAGAAGGTGGGGGTTACGCTCGACGAGTTCGAGGGCAGGAAGTACCGGCGCATCGACCACCTCCGCTGGCTCATGCAGGAGGGTTTCGTCGACTCCACTCTGCGCCCCACCGGGAAGGAGAACCGATGAGCCCCGTACGAACCATTCCTGCACGCGGCGTCCGAATCTCGCAGTGCAGATCCTGCGCGTCGTCGGCTCTCGAGCCGGTCCTCGACCTGGGCACCACGCCCCTGGCGGACCGGCTGCCAACCGTCGACGACCTCGCCGAACCCGAGCCCGTCGCCCCGCTCGAGGTGGTTCGCTGCAATCGCTGCTCCCTCCTCCAACTCACCTACACCGTCGATCCCGAGGAGCTCTTCTGCCGTAACTACCCCTACTTCTCCTCGGTCTCTCCCCAGCTGATGGCCCACTTCGAAGCCAGTGCCCTCGAGATCATTCGTGAGCGCAGGCTCGGCCCGGGGTCGAGGGTCATCGAGCTCGCCAGCAATGACGGCTACATGCTCCGTCACTTCGCGTCCGCCGGGATTCCGGTGCTGGGGATCGATCCGGCGAGCGGTCCTGCGCAGGCGGCCATCGCGAGCGGGATTCCGACGCTGGAGGCGTTCTTCACCCTCGGTCTCGCCGAGGAGCTGGTCGAGCGGGGCGACAGGGCCGACGTCGTCCTGGCGAACAACGTGCTCGCGCACGTTGCGGATCTCGACGGTTTCGTGCGGGGGATCGAGACGTTGCTCGCGCCCGACGGAGTCGCGGTGATCGAGGCCCCGTATCTGGTCGACCTGGTCAACCACTGCGAGTTCGACACGATCTACCACCAGCACCTCTGCTACTTCTCGGTGACCGCGCTCAACGCCTTGTTCCGGCCGCGCGGGCTGTATCTGGAGCGCATCGTGCGCACGTCGATTCACGGCGGCTCGCTGCGGCTGTTCCTCGGCAAGAAGGACCGTCCCGACGCATCGGTCGGGGCGCTCCTCGAAGAGGAGTCGAAAGCGGGGATAGGGTCGAGCGGCTACTACCACGGCTTCGCGGGACGCGTCCGCAGGCTGCGCGAGGAGCTGCTCACCTACCTCGCGGAGCTCCGGCGCTCCGGCAAGCGGCTCGCAGGATACGGCGCCGCGGCCAAGGCCTGCACCCTGCTCAGCTACTGCGGAATCGGCACCGAGACCCTCGAATACGTCGTCGACGCCAGCCCGCGCAAGCACGGCAGATTCATGCCCGGCAACCGTCTTCCCATCGTTCCGCCGTCCATGCTCCACGACCGCCCGCCGGACGTGCTCGTGATTCTCGCGTGGAACTTCGCCGACGAGATCATGCGCCAGCAGCAGGCCTTTGCGGCGCGGGGAGGCAGGTTTCTCGTGCCGGTTCCCAGGGTCAGAATCGTGGCCCGGGAAGAGCGTCGCGCGGAGGCGCCATGACCGCACCGCTGCAGACCCTGGCCTCGCCGCACCCCGAGCCGGAGGCCCAGGCGTCCGTCCGTTGTCGCGCCTGCCAGTCCCAGGCCACGGAGGTCTTCTATCGTGTGCCGAACATTCCCACCAACAGCGTGATCCTGCTGTGCAATCGTGAGGACGCCGTCGGGTTCCCGCGAGGCCGCATGGAGCTGACCCTGTGTCGGCGGTGCGGATTCGTCTTCAACGCATCCTTCGAGCCCGTGCTCGCCGAGTACTCGTCACGCTACGAGGAGATTTAGGGATTCTTCGCGACCTTCCGCGCCTGGCACATGCAGCTCGCCGAGAAGCTGGTCGCACGCCACGACCTGCATCACAAGACCATCCTCGAGATCGGGTGCGGAAAGGGGGAGTTCCTCTCGCTGCTCTGCGAGCTCGGCTCCAATCGTGGCATCGGCTTCGACCCCGCCTGGATCCCGGGCCGCGTGCCGTCCTCGCCCGACATCACCTTCGTCCCGGACTTCTACACCTCCCAGTCCGGCTCCTTCGACGCCGACTTCGTCTGCTGCAAGATGACTCTCGAGCACGTCGCGCACGTTTCCGACTTCGTGCGCATGGTCGCGGCCAACTTCTCCTCGCGCCCCGATACCGTCGTGTTCTTCCAGGTGCCGGACGTCGACAGGATCCTCGCCGAGGGGGCCTTCTGGGACATCTACTACGAGCACTGCTCGTACTTCGGCCAGGACTCACTGCGGTATCTGTTCGAGTCGTGCGGCTTCAGCGTGATCGACATCCGCCGCGACTACCAGGATCAGTACCTGATGATCGAGGCCCGCCCGGCGCCTTCCACGGCAACCTCGACGGCCGTGCCTGCATTCGACGCCGTCGCCGGTGTTCGGAAGATCCGGGCGTTCGCGCTCAAGGTCGGCGAATCCATGCGGGAGTCGGCGGAGCGAGTGCGACGCAGCATTGAACGCGGGCAACGGATGGTGCTGTGGGGCGCGGGCTCCAAGGCGGTGGCGTGGCTCACCACGCTCGGCGTCGAGCGCGGCGTGGAATGCGTGGTCGACGTCAATCCGCACAAGCACGGCTCGTATCTGGCGGGGACGGGGCAGCTCGTGGTGGGGCCGGAGTATCTCGCGAAGTACCAGCCCGATCTCGTGCTGGTGATGAATCCGGCCTATCGCGACGAGGTGCGTCTGGAGCTTCGACGGCTCGGGCTCACGCCGGAGGTCGTGTGCGCATGACGACGTCGTGCAACGTGTGTGGCGCGGACTGCTCCCTGCCGCTGCTGGAGCTGCACGGGGTCCCGGCGCTGTGCAACCAGCCGTGCGCCACCGCCTCCGAAGCGCGCGCCGTGCGCAGGGCGGACGTCGACCTGCGCTACTGCCGCTGCTGCGGTCACATGTTCAACGCTAGCTTCGATCCCGCGGTGGCGGAGTACTCCGCCCGCTACGAGAACTCCCTCGGCTTTTCGGAGCGCTTTCGAACCTACGCTCGCGAGTGCGTGGATGAGCTCGACTCGATGCACGAGCTGGCGGGAAAGACCGTCGTGGAGGTGGGCAGCGGACGCGGCGAGTTCCTCGCCGAGCTGGCGTCGAGGGGAATCGCCACCGGCATTGGCATCGACCCCGGGGCGCAGGAGCCCGAGCTGCCGTCTCGCGACGCGTGCCGAATCGACCTGCTGCGCGAGCTGTTCGGTCCGCGCCACACCACGCTCCGTGCCGATCTGGTGTGCAGCCGTCAGTGCCTCGAGCACCTCGGCTCTCCGGTGCAGTCGTTGCGCAACATGCGATCCATCGTGGCGCCGCGAGGCGGAGCCGTGTTCGTGGAGGTCCCCAACGGCACCTACATGCTCCGCGAGGTCGCTGTCTGGGACGTCTTGTACGAGCACGTGAGCTACTTCACGCACCTGTCCCTGGCCAACGCCGTCTCGCTCGCTGCCATGGGAGCGTCGGTCCAAGAGGTGTTTTCAGGGCAGTTCCTGGTCGCCCACGCGAAGGCGACGACGCGCCCGGCGCCGCTGTCGGCGCCTTCGGAGCAGCTCGATTCGCTCGCCATGAGCTTCGCGCGGAGTGCCGCACAGAAGGTCGAGCAGGTGCGCAACGCCCTGCGTGGGCTGCGTCGCGAGGGCCAACGTGCGGTCCTCTGGGGTGCGGGGACCAAGGGGGTGATGCTGCTCAACACGCTCGGAGAAGATGCCGCCGTGGTCGCGGCCGTCGACGTGAACCCACGCAAGCACGGGAGCTTCGTTGCAGGGACGGGACATCCCATCATCAGCCCGGCAGCCGTCCCCGACCTCCGCCCCGACTGTGTCATCGTGGTCAATCCGGTCTACCGCGCCGAGATCGAGGCCGCTCTCGCCGGCTTCGGAGTGCAGGCGCGCGTCCTGTCCGCGTGAGGCGACCATGCTCCCGACCGCGCCCAAGATCACCATCGGACTCCCGGTTCGCCAGGGGGAGGCCTTCCTGCGAAAGGCCGTCGACTCGATCCTTGCCCAGACCTTCGAGGACTTCGAGCTCGTCATTTGCGACAACGCATCCACCGACGCGACCCCGACCCTATGCGCCGACTTCGCACGACGGGATTCCCGGGTCCGGGTGTTCCGGAGCGACCGCAATCTCGGCGCCGCGCCCAACTTCAACGTCGCCCTGCGCGAGGCGAGGGGGACGTACTTCCGCTGGCATGCCCATGACGATCTGGTGCTCCCCACCCATCTCGAGCGGTGCAATGAGGTGCTGGATTCTCGCCCGGAGGTCGTGCTGTGCCACACGCGCGTGGAGGTGATCGACGCTGCCGGAGAGCACCTGTACTACTATCGGTACGGGCCGAGGACCGACTCGCCGCTCCCGCGCCGGCGGTTTCGCGATCTGCTCTTCGTGAGGAATCACTGCTACGAGGTATTCGGGCTGATTCGAACGGCGGTGCTGCGCGAGACAGGGTGGATGGGCGCGTTTCCCGTGGGAGACCGCGTGCTGCTCTCGGAGCTGGCGTTTCGCGGCAGGTTCCACGAGATCCAGGAACCCTTGTTCCTGTCGCGAGACCATGAGCACCGCTCGGTGCGCGTGCACGTGAGCCAGCAGGAGCGCGCGAGCTGGTTCGACTCGCGCTACGAGGGAAGGATCACCTTGCCCGAATGGCGCACGCTCGCCGAGTACTGGAAGGCGATCCGGCGTGCGCCCCTGTCACGCGCCGATCGGCTCGCGTGCGAGCTGTACATGCTCGACTGGATCCGCCACTACCGAAAGCGAATGAGGCACGACGTCGCGGTCGCTGCCGCAGGGCTCGGAACACGGCTCGTGCACCATGCCCTTCGGCCTCCACGACGCGACCCGATGGAGTCTTCGTCATGAGGATCGCCTTCGTCAGCCAACCCATCGGCTCCTTCACCGTCCCCCCGGGGGGCTCCATCGACATCTGGACCTACGAGGTCGCGCGTCGCATCGCCGACCGACATCAGGTCGTCGTCTACACCCGCAGAAAACCCGGTCAGCCTCCCGTCGACTTCGCCGATGGAATCGAGATCCGCAGGCTCCGCGTCGCCAGCGACTTCCGCATCGTCGGAGGCCCGCTGCGCCGCCTGCGCCGACTCCGCAGCTCCGGATCCGGTCTCGCCTTCACCTCGCCCTGGCACCTCCCGTCCTACGCCGCCCAGGTCGCGCTCGATCTGCACCGGCTCCGCCCCTCGGTCATCCACATCCACAACTTCTCCCAGTTCGTCCCGCTGATCCGCGGGCTCAACCCCGATGCGCGCATCGTGCTCCACATGCACTGCGAGTGGCTCAACCAGCTCGCTGCGCACGTGGTCGAGCCCCGCGTGAGCAGGACCGACGTCGTTCTCGGGTGCAGCGACTACATCGCTTCGGCGGCGCGCCGGGCGCTGCCCCACCAGGCCCGACGCATCCGCACGATGTGGAACGGAGTCGACTTCGACCTGTTCGACCGCGTGTCGTCTCCGCCATCCCGCGAAGGGAGTCGCATACTGTTCGTGGGGCGCATCTCCCCGGAGAAGGGTCTGCACGTGCTCGTCGACGCCTTCGAGCGCGTGGCCCGCACTCACCCGCTCGCGCAGCTCGACGTGATCGGTCCGGAATGGCAGACCCCGAAGGAGTACCTCGTCGGTCTCAGCAGCGATCCTCGCGTGCGCGCACTGGCCTCCTTCTACGACGGAGACCCGTCGCTCGGCTACGGTGCCAGGCTGCGCGAGCGCATGGCTCCGTCCATCGCCTCGAGGGTTCACTTCGCGGGGTGGACGCCTCGCACCGCGCTGATCGACTGCTACGCACGCTCCGACGTCCTCGTGAACCCCTCGCTCAGCGAGGCCTTCGGCATGAGCCTGATCGAGGCCATGGCGGCCCGGGTGCCCGTCGTCGCCGCACGCGCGGGAGGAATGCAGGACATCGTCGAGCACGATCGCACCGGGCTGCTCGTCGAGCCCGCGGATCCTGTCGCGCTTGCCGACGCGCTCAGCGCGCTGCTTGCCAGTCCTCCGATGCGCAAGCGGTTGGCCGACGCGGGCTACGAGCGGGCGCGCTCGACGTTCGGATGGGACAGGATCTCGGAGAGTCTGCTCGAGGTGTATCGGGGCGGAGCCGGGGGCTCATGATTCGCGGCAACGCTCGCGGGCTGCTCGAGAGGGTCTGCGTGCGCTGGCTCGACGTCTGCGGCACGGAGCTTTCGCGGCGTGAGCTGCTCGACTCTGCGATGGTGTTCTCTCCGCACCCGGACGACGAGACGCTGGGATGTGGCGCTACGCTTGCGCACAAGACGGCGCTCGGCGCGAAGGTGACGTTGGTGGTCATGACCGACGGCGCGCGATCGCATGCGCGGTTCGTCGGGGAGGAGACGATGCGCGTCACTCGCGCGGCGGAGGCGCTTCGCGCAGCGGAGCAGCTCGGCATCGCCGGGGAGAGCGTGGTGCTTCTCGGGTTTCGCGACGGGACGCTGCTCGACCACCGGAGCGAGGCTGTCGAGGAGGTACGTTCGCTGCTCGAGCGTCACCGGCCCGAACAGGTGTTCATTCCGCACCGACTCGAGCTTCCGCGGGATCACGCGGCCACGCGCGAGGTCGTGCTCGACGCCTTGCGCGGGGGGGGGCGTGCCGCGACGGTGCTGGAATATCCTGTCTGGTACTGGGCGCACTGGCCGTGGGTGCCTTGCGACGGGCCAAGGGAGCTGGCTCGCGCGGTGCGAGGACAGATCGCGCTGTTCACCGAGCTTCGCTGTCGCGTTCCGATGGGGGAGAGACGGGAACGCAAGGCCGCAGCCTTGCGCGCGTATGCGAGTCAGGTCGATCGGCCGGACGGGAAGCCCGATTGGCCGACGCTGGGACAGGTGGCAGGGGGAGACTTCCTTCGGTGCTTCTTTGGGGCGCACGAGCTGTTTCACCGATATCGGTTCGGGTCCGGTGCGTGATGGGTGGGCACCTCGCTCCGGAGACGGTCGTTGCCCCGGCGGGCGGCTCGGGCCAGCGGTTCACCGACCGCAGCGTGGTCATGGTTCTGCTTGGAGGAGGAGGGCGTCAGGTGCTGGCCGCGTTGATCGGCTTCGTCACCTTCCCGCTGATCACACGACTGCTCGAAGCCGACGAGTTCGGCGCCTGGTCGGTGATCGGGCAGGCGAGCTTCGTGATCGGTCTGGCGGACCTGGGGCTCACCCTTGCAGTGCAGCGGGCTGCCGTGTCGGGCGACGGCCAGTACGCGCGTCGGATGGTAGGGCTCGCGCTGATGGTCAACGCCGTGCTGTTGCCCCTGCTCGCGAGCATCGCGTTCTTCGCGATTGGGCTGCTGCCCGAAGTGGCGGAAGGCGTGAAGTCGCAGCTCGGTCCGGCGTCCGCCGTCGCACTCTGCGGCGGTGTGGTCGGCGGTCTCTGCGGTCCCTTGCGTGGGTTCGTGTTCGCCCGGGGAGGCGCCTCGCGGATCGCGACTGCGCGAGTGCTCGGCTCCGCGGCCTACCTGACGGGGGCCGCAGGAGCGTTCGTTCTGCGCTTGGGGTTGCTCGCTCCGGCTCTCGGACTGCTGATGGGACAAGGTGTCGAGTTGCTAATGACAGCGCGAGCCGCTCGCGCGCTGGATCCCGGGATGGCACTGCGTCCTCGCTGGCCGGGGGATCGAGCGGAGGTGCGGCGGGCGTTCTTCGACGGTGCGGCTGGAGCGACGATCAGTGTCGCATCCACCTTGCAGACGGGAATCGACACGTTCGTGCTCAGCGCCTTCGTTCCGCTGCACGTGGTCGGTGGATACAGGATCGGGCTGCGTGCTCCGGAGCTCGGGTACCTGCTCGCCAAGCAGGTGACATCCCCGCTCATGCCCCAGCTCGGGTCACCGGAGCAGCGCACGCGGACGGCGCGCGTGGGGACCGGTCTGTTCGGAGGGCTGATCGTGAGCCTGATGGCGCCGCTGGCGCTCTGCGCACAGCCGCTGTTGGTGCTCTGGTTGGGGGACAAGGCAGCGGGGAGTGTGCCGGCCACTGCCCTGATGCTGATGGCCTTCGCCGCCATGGTGCAGTCCATCTACGATGTCGTGGGCTCCATGGTGATGCTCGGTGCGCGCACGGCATGGTCGGGCGCCATCCCGGTGCTCGTCGGCACGGCGGCCAATCTCGCTGTCTCCCTCGGAGGGGTCCGCAGGTTCGGGGTGTGGGCCGTCGCTGGAAGCACGCCGATCGGGTATCTGGTGACGGCGACGCTGGTGTGGATGGCCGCGCGACGGTTGTGCGGGTGGAGCGGGGCATACGTGGGGATGCTTCTGGCGCCTCCTTTCGGCGCTGCTCTGGCTTCCATCGGAGTGTCCCTCGCCCTGCGCGGCTTCGCCCACGGCGGTGTCCTGCCGAGCCTTCTGTCGTGCGTGGCCGGGTCCCTCGCCGGCGTGGTCGCCGCTTCCGTCCTGCTCCGCCTGGCCTCGCACGGGGCTCGCGCGCACGAGCGGGACTGCTCCGCGATGCCGGAGCCCAGGGTCAGCCACTGCCCGGAATCGGCTCGATGAGGATGGGTCCGAACTCCACCTGGGACCAGAATGCCATGAGGCCGACACCGTAGTCCCCCTTCGGCAACGGCGACCCCTCGGTGTCCGAGGTCTGGAGCCAACCCGAAGGTTCGGGCGTTCCGTCGGGCCACCATTTGGCACGCAGAACGTGGTGCGAGTGCTTCCCGAGCGCGTCGGACACCGGCCATGCTTCGGCCACGATGCGGTACCGACGCCCCGCCTCGAGGGCCAGGTCGCGATACGAGTTCACCCAGCCTGGACTCTGCGGTCCACGCTTGTAGCTGAACTCGGCTCCGAATCCCTCGTACCGGTCCCACCACCACACCAGCCCGAGGTTCCATCCCCTGCGAGGCACCACGCCGACGTCATCGGGCCTCCCCCCCCACATCGGGATCACTCCGAATCCGTAGGGCCGCCCCTGCACCGCATGCCGGAACGTGACGTCGGTGCGCACGCGCCGCCCGCCCGCGAAGGCTCCCGCGACGATCAGGATTCGATCGTACCCCTCGTGACCGGGTGTGGGACGCACGCGTCGCTCGCCTCCCGCGTCGAAGGAATGCCAGGCGCCGTCTTCGACTTCCACGTCGGGACGCTCCCAGGCGACACGGATCGGCAGGCGGAGCGGCTGCGGATCGTAATGGAAGGGAAGCACGAGCCGCTGCGGTCGCAGCGCGATCGCTTCGGCCTCGATTTCGATCTGGTTGTCCCCGGCGACGAGCGCCGAGGCGGGGAGCTCGATGCGGAAGTGTCGCGAGTGGGAGCTCACGTAGTCCTGGTGGATGTCGCGCCAGGCTCCCTGGTTCGCGCGGAACCGCAGGCGTCTTCGCGCGTACTTCATGGCTCGGGAAGTGATGCCGCACACGTTGACGGTGAACTCCTCGGTTCTTCGGGAGAAGCGCGTGGGAGTGGAGAAGACCTCGACCAGCGGAGGGCGTGCGTACAGGTCCCACCCGATGCCGAGAGCGGCAACTGCGAAGGCAGCCGAAGCCGCCCATGCCGCGGTCCGCAAGCGGCTCCGGGAGGCGGTTCTGGTCGGAGCGACCGGTTGCACGAGTCGAGCCCCCACCGTCATCGAGGGCGCCACGTTCGCGTTCCCCATGATCGATTGCGTCGAGCCGACGCCAGGGATCGTCAACGCGCGCGAGAGCTGCGTATCGGCGGAAACCTCGTTCGTCGGAGGCCGAGGCTGAAGGCTTCAGTCGCCGTCATCCCCCGTGCCGCTCCCGCGAGAGCACTCGATGCAGACCTTGCCGAATCCCCTTCTGCGGAGGCGTCCGAACTCGGCCCACAGCTCATCGCCGAGACATCGCTCGATCGTGCCGGACGGCACTTGCTCGGGAGGCAATCTCAGCAGCGGGCGGTCGGCGCAGACAGCGATGAACTCGGTTCCGTCCTCGCACAGGCGCAGCTCGACTCGCAACGAGCTGTCCGCGACGGCGCAGGTGAACAGGAAGCCGTAGGGAACCCTTTCCGCATGCACGTCGCACCTCATGCCTCGGCGAGGGCTTTGCCCCGGGATCTGCGTGCCGACGGAGCGAGGCACGAGCACGGGGCGCGCTCCGGGGTGGCAGAGCCGAAGGACAGCGCGCCGTCCCAAACCACGCGGCGATAGTGCGCGGGAGCGGTCGCGCCTTCGGTGTTGATCACGAGCACGCGGGAGTCCCAATCGAGTCCGATGGCGCGGGAGGCGGCGGACCATTGGCTTCCAAGTCGCACGGCACTGAGGACGCCGAGCCCGACCGCTCCGGACTCCCCGGACTCCACTCGCTCGTCGAGCCCCACGGGGCACGCCAGGATTCGCATTCCCCGCGCGGCGAACTCGTCGCTGCATGCGAGAAACAGATCCGCCTGGCTACGCAAGATCTCCCACGCCTGCGGGTTCGGCCGGCGGCAGGCCAGGCCCGACATGACCGTGCTCGGCCGGGCTTCCGACGCATGCACCTTGCCGTCTCGCGCTCGCGCCGTGCGAAGCAGGCACGCCGCGGACAACGGCTCGACCACGACGGTGCGCGGACGCTCGTTGCCCCAGCGAGCCGACAGATAGGACTGCACCGCGGCCGCGAGGGAGCCGACTCCTGCCTGCACGATCACGTGTGTCGGCATCTCGTCGGATACCGCGAGACACTGCGCCGCGGCCTCGTGGATCAAGGTCAGGTATCCTTGCATGGTCCACTCGGGTATCCGGTCGTAGCCGTCCCAGGCCGTGTCCTGGATCAGGGTCCACTTCTTGTCTCGAGCGTCGGCGGCCGCGAACTCCACGGTCCTGTCGTAGTCCAGATCGGTTCGAATCACCTCCGCCCCCTCGGAGGCGATCCGCTCGTACAGCGAATGCTCCCGGCCAGCGGGAAGGTAGATGACCGCCTGAGCGCCGAGCCGACGCGCGACCCAAGCGAGCCCGTGGCCGTGGTTGCCGGCGGTGGCAGCGGCGAAGGTCACGGGGCGCGTCTGCGATCGGACCGCCTCGGCGAGCTGGTCGAAGGCGGGAACGCCCTGGAAGCCGAAGGACTCGGCGAGGTGTCTGGCGACGGCGAACGACGATCCGAGGACCTTGAAGGCACCGAGTCCGAGGCGCCGCGACTCGTCCTTGACCCACACGGAGCGAACGTCGAGGAGTCGCGCCAGCGCGTCGAGCGAGACGAGCGGGGTGGGACGGTAGCCTGGCATGCTGCGGTGCAAGGCATGGGCAGCATCCACCGCCGCGAAGGTTCGTCGCGCCGAATCGGGCAGCACGAAGGGTGAGCTGCGCGCCGCCGGGTTCTCCATCCATCGCAAGTCGCTGGGATACATGGTGGCTCGGAGGGCTGGCACACCGACAGAGCGGTGCCTCGTGGCGGAGTCCGACATGGGCGCCACGGCAGCCCGTTGGAAAGGATGACACCGAACCGCGCTGCGTGACAGTCGGGGATTCCCTGATTCACGGCGCTGATTTCCCGCACTTGACCGCGACCGCGAACCCGGTAGACGGTACATTCGGCCGATGCGAACCCGCACGATCCCGCATTCACCCGCGTCGACACGCCGTGCCGACGAGCTCTCCACCCTGCGCGAGCAGGCGCGTGAGCTGCGCGAGCGCGTTCGGGAGCTCGCCTGCCTGCACGCAATCTCCGTGGTTCTGGAGAACCGCGAGGCCGGTCTGCGTGAGGCGCTCCAGCGCACGGTGGATCTGTTGACCTCGTCGGTGCAGCACCCCGAGCGAGCGTGTGCCCGTCTCGTACTCGGAGAGGAGGAGTGGACGACGCGCGGACAACGCTCCGGGCTCACGGGGATCCACGCTCCGATTCGCGTGGCTGGACGTCCCACCGGACGTCTCGAGCTCGCCTATCTCCCCGGCTCGCGCAACGCTCCCCTGCCCCACTTCCTCGAGGAGGAGAAACGGCTGCTTCGGATCGTCGCCAACCGCATCGCCGACATCGTGCGCATCAAGGAGGCGGAGCAGCAGGTCCAGTCCTATCAGGACCAGCTCAGGTCCCTCGCCTCACAGCTCGCCACGGCCCAGGAGCAGGAGCGTCGGTCGATCGCCATCTTCCTTCACGACCGCATCGGCCAGTCGCTGGTGCTTGCAAGGCTTGGAGTCCAGTCCCTGCGCGCCTCGACCGGGGCGCCGGCGGAGCTGCAGCACCTCGATGCGCTGCTCGAGGAGACCCTTCGCGACGTCCGCTCGCTCACCTTCGAGGTCAGTCCGCCGGTGCTCTACGAGCTCGGCTTCGGTCCCGCGATCGAATGGCTGGCGGAGAGGATGGGCCCGCCGTTCGGCTTGGAGATCCGAGTCGAGAAGCCGGCGCGTGAGCTGGACCTGTCCGAGCAGACGCGCGCGGTGCTTTTCCGCAGCGTGCGCGAGCTCGTGAGCAATGCCGGCCGGCACGCTTCAGCCTCCCACGTGACCATTCGTGTGGAGCAGCGCGCGGGTCATGTCGTCGTGAGAGTCGAAGACGACGGATGCGGATTCGACGAGAAAAGCGCGCTCCGTCCCGATCGAGCGGAGGCGGGGTTCGGGCTGTTCAGCCTCCGCGAGCAGCTCCACGCCCTCGGCGGACAGATGCAGATCTCGTCGGCACCCGGACGCGGATCCCAGGTGCGCCTGAGTCTCCCCGTCGAGCGAGCGAAAGGCGTGTCATGAAGCTCCTGATCGCGGACAACCATCGGATTCTCAACGACGGCCTGCGCACGCTGCTCGAGCGCGAGCCGGGGTTCGAGGTAGTGGGACAGGCGGACAACGGTCTGGAGGCCGTGAGGCTCGCCCGGGAGCTGCGTCCCGACGTCGTCATCATGGATGTCGCCATGCCGGAGCTCAACGGCATGGACGCCACTCGCCAGATCCACGCGGAGCTGCCGGACACCAAGGTCGTCGCGTTGTCGATGCACTCCGACAAGCGCTACGTCGCGGGGATGCTGAGCGCTGGCGCGTGCGCCTATGTCCTCAAGGAGTGCGCCTTCGACGAGCTCGCACGGGCCGTGCGCGCCGTTCAGCACGGACAAGCCTACCTGAGCCCCGCCATCGCCGGCGTCGTCGTCGAAGACTACCGCGGCCGAGTCCGCGCCGTTCGCGGCGAGCCCGAGCTCGCTCCGCGCGAGCGCGAAGTCCTGCAGCTGCTCGCCGAAGGCAAGACCACCCAGGAGTCCGCGCGACTCCTGCACATCAGCGTCAAGACCGTCGAGACCCATCGACGCCGCATCGCGCAGAAGCTCGGAATCCGTACCGTCGCCGAGCTGACCAAGTATGCCATCCGCGAAGGCCTTACCTCCTCCGAGGCCTCCGCCAGCCGCCGCGACAAGTGAAAGGACCGCGGACTCGTCTCCCGACACCGCCACAGGTCCGCAGCCTGTTTCGGCATGACGGCGAGGGTCGTCACTGCTCGACGATCAACTCGAAGTCGGTGTAGTCCGCCTCGGACACCGAGTCGGTGCCGTCGGCCTCTGTGGCGACTCCTACATAATTGAGGCGCTCGCCTTCGCAGGGACCGAACCACTCCCGGTACAGGGCGCAGACGTCCACGGCTTCGGACTTCCACTCCATGGTGGCGGGGTCTTCGCGCAAGGAGACGCGGCCGAGGCCCATGCGATAGGTTCCCTTGACGCCCGGGCCGCCGAGCCAGCCGAAGCGGAAGCCCTTGCCACCTCCAAGCACGGAGGGTGGTTTGACGATGACGTAGACACTCGCGGCGACGTCTTCCCACATGTTCGTGGTGTTGGCGGGATGCTGGCGGACGCGCCACTTCCAGCGCAGGGAGCGCACTCGTTCGAGCGGTGGCCCCTGGGGATCGAATCGCTTGCCGTAGTGAACGAACCCGACCTTGTCCGCGTCGGGCCTGCCGTCATGTCGGCCGTGAAGGAATGTGACTCCGTCTTCCCTCTGCACCGAGAATACCTTGGACACCTTTCCCCCGGAGCCCCCGATGGGGGCCACCCATGCGAGGTTGGCCCCGTCGAAGCGCTCCAGCCAGTACCGCCCGGGCTCCGCGGGCAGCACCGGTCGGGCGGCGGAGGAGCCCGAGGGGGCGGGAGCAGCGCCGCTGAGCACGACGGTGTTGTTGGACATGCCGAAGCAGGCGAGGGCGCCGGCGGCGGTGAGGATTCCCGGGATCCAGGGCAGGGACTTGCGAGCTCTCATCATCCATCGATCCGAAGAGTAGGGAGGGCAGCATACGCGGTCCGCGGGGAGCGGTCGAGCGATTGCATCCACAAGGGGTTGGGTCCCACCACGACAAGCCCACAACCGAACGTGGCCCATCTCGCATGTTCTCACGGGTTGGGCCGGGCCTTGGGGGGGAGGAGGGTCGTTGGGCTTGGGTGCCTTCGTTCCCTGACGGGGCGGGAGAGTCCGAATCCCGGGGGAGGGAGACAGGGGCGCCGATCAATCCGGGGCACGACATGATTTTCCGAGACTAGGAATCAGGGGGACACTTTTTTTGGGAAGGTGCATTTAGTATCTTCCCCAGGGAGAATGGTTGTGTCATTCTCCGTCCCCATGAGCCCTACCGACATCCGAACAAGAATCGAAGCCGCAGCAGCCAAGTTCACCGAGGAAGTCGTAGCCGCGTTTGCCGAGTCCTTCTCGGCCGTCGCGAGCGAGCTTTCCTCCACCAAGCCGGTCGCTCGCCCCAAGAAGGCGGCGCCTGCTCCCAAGCCCGCAGCGCGCAAGCCCGTCGCTGCTCCCGTCGCAAAGCCCGCGCCCAAGAAGGCCGCCCCGGCCAAGCGCGCCAAGGTGAGCGAGAAGACCTTGCTGGCTCCCACCGGACGTCGCAGTCCCGAAGAGCTCTCCAAGACTGCCGACCTCATCGTCGGACTGCTCGCTTCCCACAAGAAGGACGGCATGCGCATCGAGCAGATCAAGAAGCAGCTGGGCACCAAGACCAGCGTTCTGACCCGCCCGATTCAGAAGCTGCTTGCCGAAGGCAAGATCAAGAAGGTCGGCGAGAAGCGCGCCACGACGTACTTCCCCGGCTGAGCCTCATGACCCGCGCCTCTGCGCGCGGCGTCGCTCCCTCCTCCGCCACACCCCGCCCAACCCAAGCACCGCAATCCACCCCAACGCGCGTCCACGAGCGTTCGCCGCTCTGCACCCGCAGCCACCATCGTCTCCCGCGCTCCACACGGACTCCGATTGCCCTCCGTCCACCGTCATCGAGGCATCCGACTGCGAAGCGTCCACTCCGCTCGCACCATCCGTCGCCCACGCGTCGCTCTGCGACGACGCATCGCTCGCACTGTCCGGTGCGGAGTCCGCCCCTGCGTCGACAACCGGTGCGGTGTCGTGACAGTTCCACAGACAGGTTCCTTCCACGCACGCCCACGCGCCGCTCTCTGCCGCCGGGCAGGTCCCGGGTGCGCCTGTCTTGCACTCTGTGGCCGACGCGCACTCGGAGCCCTTCTTGCCGATGGTGAAGAAGTCGATCTCGGTCCCATCGGGCTCCACCACACGAGCCTCCGCCATGGGGCCGCGGAACTCGATCAGCACGTGATGGAGCTTCATCGCCTTGCTCTCGGTCCACGACGCGCCGTCGACCGGATACAAAGGAGCGCCGCCGCCGCCGGAGACGACGTACTTGATGCCGTTGACGGTTCCGCGCTCGTAGTCGTGATCGTGCCCCGAGAACACGAGCTCCACGCCGTACTTCTCGAACAGAGGCACGAGTCGCGAGCGCACCGTGGAGCTGGAGCCGTGAGAGCCGGAGTCGTACGGGCCGTGATGCAGTCCGACCATTCGATGCAGGATCCCGGGATCCTTCGCCGCGTCTGCAAGGGTCTTCTCCAACCACGCGTACTGCGCGCTCTGATCGTCGTACGCCGAACCGTACAGGTCGAGCATCGCAACGAGCAGCGTGGACCAGCGCACGGCATAGTAGCGCTCGGGCGAGGGACTGTTGTCGGGAAGCTCGAAGGTGTCGAAGAACTCCTGCGCGTTGTTCTCGTGGTTGCCCATCACCGGATACAAAGGCACGTCGCGGATCAACGGCGCCTCGATCTTGAAGAACGTGTCCCACAGCGCGCTGCTCAAACCGTCCCCCACCAGATCTCCGCTGTGGAACACGAGCTGCGGCATCCCGGGAAGGATCGAGTGCACCACCGCGCGATGATCGTCGTGATTCGATCGCGTGTCGCCAAACACCACGATGCGGAACGCGTCGGCGACATCGGGCTCCGTCGTGAGCTTGCCTTGCTTGCTGGGCAGTGACGCCGACTGCACCTGGTACCAGACCGGTGACGCGGAAGGCAATCCGGTCAGCTCGATCGCGTGATGCCGCACCAGCGACGCGTCCTCGGCTGCGTGACCCATGGCGCTCGACGGCCCGTGCAGAACCCTGCTCGGGGCGGGCTGATCGGTCTCCCAGACAACGGTCGCGGAGTGCCTTCCCACCTTCTGCACGAACGGGCCGCGCGTGATCACCGCTTCGGGGGGAGGCTGATCGTACGCCCACAGCGAGGGCAGGAAGGAGAGGTCGGAGCTTCCCAGCGAGGCATTGTGGACCTGCGCGGCAAACACGTTGTCCCCGGGCACGAGCAGCGTCGGATCCAACTCGATCGTGAACGCACCATCCGTCACGTCGTGCCCCGTAGTCGCCGCCGTGCTGTGCGTCAGAGCCCCCGCAGGCAACCCCACTCGCGCCACTTCCTTGCCGTTGACGTACGCGGCGAAGGCGTCGTCGTACTGAACCCTCAACATCAGCTTCTTGAGCGACCCAAGCTCCGCTCCCACCTGGAAGTGGGACCGCACGTAGACCGTCAGGTAGTTGCCCATCATGTCGGTCAACAGCGTGCTGTCGTCCCCGTCGCCGTACCCGATGCCGTATCCCTCGTCCGACGACTTCCACGATGGCGGCGACGCATACGACGTCGCGAACCAACCTGGATCCGGCTCCGACGATCCCGGGAACCACTTCAACGGGTCGCCCTGGGAGACATACAGCCACGTGTCGGCGCTTGAAGTCGATGCGAGCGAGAGCAGAGATGCCGCGAGAGCGAGGGTGGGGAGGGCGCGCATCCAGCGATCGTAGCGCACCCTCGGACAGACGTCGTGAGCGACGTGAAGGAGCCTGTCACCGCACGGCGCGTCGCCGTCCGGACAGGAGCGCAATCGCCACGGCCAGCCACCCCGAAGCGACCACCGACCGCGCCGGTGCCGTCACGACGCTGCACCCGACTCCGGAGTCGTCGGTGGCGCCGCTCCCCGATGCTGCGGCGTTCTGCGCTCCACTCTGGCTGTCCTCCGCCACGGCCTTCTCGTAGTCACCGACTCCGGAGAATCCGGGCGGAACACAGAGGCTGCGGGTCGTTGGCTCGCACTCGGAATCCTTCGGCTGGTCGGGCGGGTCGGGTGAGTCGGGCTGGCCAGGCAGGTCGGGCTCCGGCTCGGTCGGCGTGGCCGCGCAATCCTCGGTCATCGTCATGCACGTCCACTCGACCGGACAGTCCGCGTCCGCGGCGCAGACGATCTCCTTGGGAGCGCAGTACTTCGAGGTCTGGCACGTGGGCTCCGGACACTCGCTCCCGGGAACGCAATCGACGGAGGGACAGGCCGACACTTCCGTGCACGCAAACCCCTCGGGACACGCCGCGTCGCTGTCGCACGTGATCGGCTCGTACTGACAGTACTTGGGCGCGTTGGGATCCGGCTCTTCGCAGCCGCCGTCTCCCGTGGAGTCCTGCCAGCACATCGTGTCGCCCGACGACGTGCACTTCAGATAGGCCGGGCAGTTTGCATCGGTCTGACACACGATCGGGGCCTTCTCGCAGGATCCGGTCTCGGACTCGATGGGACCAGCGTCGGAGCAGTCCTGGCCGGGGGCGCACCCGGGGATGGAAACGCCTTTCTCGCACTGGTAGCCGGACGGGCAATCCGCGTCGCTTTTGCATTCCGTGGCTGACGCGGCGGTCGTCCAGGCGAGGGTGATACCGGAGGCGAGGAGCGCGGTGGCGATCTGGTAGGGGATGCGAGGGGTCATGATCCTCTCTCCTTCTGGCAACGCTGATTCTGCATCACGTTTCGTGCCAGAGGAAGCGACTCGAATCCGCCGGGCTTTCGCTCGGTATTGGCGAGGCGAGGGAGCACGGGATGGCACACGACGACACGCCTGTCGCGATGGGGGCCGCAGGTCTGCCGCGCTCCCGGCAGATGATGCGCGCACGGGTCCCGCGGCCTCGAGCGGAGAAGGCGCAAGCTCCGAAACGCCGTGTCGACAAGCGCGCGAGGCAGGATGGATGCCGGCGCGGAGGGGAGGAGGGAGAGAGCTACTTCTTGATGATCTTGAGGAGCTCGACGTCGAAGACGAGCATTCCCGAGGGGGCGCCGGGGCGTCCCTTGTACGCCAGCTCTTCGGGGATCCAGAAGCGACGCTTCTCTCCCTCGACCATCAGCTGCACACCCTCGGTCCAGCCGGGGATCACACCGGTCAGAGTGAAGCGGGCCGGCTGCTTGTTGATGACGGAGCTGTCGAACATCTTGCCGTCGGTTCGCCAGCCCGTGTAGTGCACTTCCACCATGCTCGATGCGACCGGGTGATCGGGCCCCTTGCCCTTCTGGATCACCTTCGAAGCCAGTCCGCTCGGTGTCTTCTGTGCGTCAGCCGGCGGCTTGGCGACATCGGCCGGAGCGGGAATCGGTTTGGGCCCTTCCTGGATCTCCACGAGCTGGACGTCGATGACCACCGGGCCCTTCGGTCCCCCTTGCCCCTTGAAGCCGATCGCCTCGGGGATCCACATGCGGCGCTTCTCGCCCTCGACCATCAGGGCGACGCCCTCGCCCCACCCGGTCATCAACCGATCGAGCTGGAAGGTCGCGGGCGCATTGCGATGGGTCGTGGTCTCGACCATCTGACCGTCAGGAGTCCAGCTCGTGTAGACGAGCTTCACCTTGTCGAGGTCCTTGGGGCGCTTGGTCCCCTTGCCCTTCTCGATCACCTTCGTGGCCAGTCCGCTCTTGGTCGTCTGGGCGTCCTTGGGCGCAGCGCCGACGTCCTCGGGCGGAGGAACGGGTTTGGGGCCTTCCTTGATCTCGAGGAGCTCGATGTCGAACACGAGCATTCCCTGAGGGCGGCCGGGCTTGTTCTTGTAGGCGAGCTCTTCGGGGATCCAGAAGCGGCGCTTCTCGCCGACCACCATCAACTGCAGACCTTCGGTCCACCCGGGGATCACACCCTTGAGGCCGAACATCGCCGGCTGATGGCGAGTGATCGTCGAGTCGAACATCTTGCCGTCCGTCGTCCATCCGGAGTAGTTCACCTTCACTCCGTCCTGAATCTGCGGGTGCTTGTCGCCGGTTCCGGGCTGGAGCACCTTCGACGCCAGACCGCTTGGGGTCTTCTGCGCGTCGGCGGGAGGGGCAGCGACGTCGGGGGGAGCCGGGACCGTGGAGGCGGCGGCGCGACCGCTCGCGCTTGCGCTGGCGGCGGCATCGGGGCCGGAGGACGAGGCGGGGTTGTTGCACGCGACGGCGAGCAGTGCGCCGGTCAGCGCGAGGGAGAGTGCAATGGACAGGGAGGTTCGCATCGCGCGCAGGCGACCACAACCGGACGCGTCTGTCAAACCGCAAAGCGCGGGATCTAGCGGGCCACGCGCGTCGCCCCCGCAGGCGGTGACCAGGCGAACTCCGACGCTGGAATCTCCCCTTCGGACAGCGTCTCGAAGTCGAACCGATTGCGGTTCCCCTGCGCGTCGATGATCACGACCCGACGGATGTGAGCGGTCGCTTCATCGATGTAGAAGAGCACGCTCCGATACCAGGGATTGGGCTGCAGCGGCGTCCCCACCAGCACCTTGCCTCCCGGGAAGGTCACCTTCTCGTGGAACGCAAACGAGAACTGGCTGCCGATCCCATCGCCCGTGAGAAACCCCAACGCCCCCGGGTACTCGCTGTTGCCGATCGGCTGCTCGGTGTACTGCTGCGCGTCGGCATCGTACACGCGCACCATCGCGCCGTCGGAGACCACGCGATTGCCGTTGGGCGCGTCGTAGCGCCAGCTCATCTTCCCCGGTCGCACGAAGTACATCGTTCCCGACGAGGTCTTCTTCGTTCCGCTCGAGCGGATGTAGAACTCCTGCTTGAAGCGTGCGGACAAGCTCTTGCGGGGCACGTAGAAGGCGTCGGTGCGCTTCGCGAGCGCCATCGCGGCGGGGTCGGAGGGAGCCGCCGCCGGTGCAGCGGAGGAGACCGAGGACACGGTCGCGGAGCCGGACGTCACGGCGGTGGCCGAGGGAGCGGCGATCGGGCCAGAAGCGCTCGCAGCCGGGGCAGTCGCCTTCTTCGCGGTGGCCTTCTTCACCGCAGCGGATGCAGACGGCGGCGGCGCAGGCGGTACGTCATCAGCGGGAAGGTTCGCGGGTGCGGACGAGATGATGGGAACCATCGACGCGGAGGGGGGCGCAGCGGCAGAGGGCACGGTGGACGAGCTGGAGGCGGAAGAGGGCGCGGGAGGAGGGTGCTGACCGTCATCGCGATCGCGGCAGCCGGGAGGGATCATGCAGAGCAGGGCGATCAAGGACGAGGGCACGACGACGGATCTTCGGGGGATCATTGCGGGAGATGATAGGCGAGGCAGCGCGCTTGTCCCAGGTGGAAACACGTTTCCGCGAGGGATGGCGCGCGCCAAAGGGGTTGCGGCGCACGCTGCGAAATGGGATGCCCCGCGTGTGGACCCAGCGCCCCGGCACCCGGCCTGCCGATCGCGAAAAGCGGTCGCCGTGCGAGGCGCGGTGGCCCTGGTGTGGATGCTGATCGCGAGCGTTGCGATGGCGGCGCCCGCGGGGGCCGCGCGCAACAAGGGCATGGATCTGGCGCGAAAGAAGCGCTGCCCGGAGGCCGTGCCGCTGCTCGAGCAGGCGGAGCTCGAGGATCATCGGCCCACCACCACCATGGCGCTGGCCGGCTGCTACATCGCTACCGGGGAGTTCTTCAAGGCCCGCGACATGCTCACCTCGCTGGCTGGCGAGGACCTGCGCAAGTGGCCGCAGTACTGGGAGCGCAGGGCGATCCAGGATGCAGCCAAGAAGCTCGACGCTCTCGAGCGCAGGATTCCCACCGTGGATCTGCGTCCGGCGAAGGACTACCCCGAGCTTCAGGTCTTCCTCGGCGGCAAAGAGGTTCCGATCGACGACAGCCCGTACGTGCTCCCGCCCTTCCAGCGGACGACGGTCACGGTCCGGGCGAAGGGGTACCGGGAGTACTCGGAGACGTTCGAGCCGGGCGAGGGAGAGCACCTGGTGCTGCGGGTGGTGCTGCAGTCGTTGACGAGCGGGGAGGATGCCCCACGCAAGCGTCCCCCGCCCGCTTCCCCGCCAGCGACGTGGTGGTTCGGAGGCGGCTTCCAGGGCTACTTGATCCCCAGGCAGATGTGGCACCTGCTCGGCGACGGAGGGAGGACGGCCTACGTTCCATCGGGAAGGCTCACCCTGTCGTCCCTATCCGAATCGGGTCAACTGACTCTCGGACTCGGCTGGATTCGTCTCGGGATCAGCCCGACCCCCCTCAAGCCCAATGGCAATCCAGATACGGATTACGAGATCATCGAGAGCTCTCTCCACGGTCCCCTCGCCACCATCGAATGGCACTGGCTCTTCGCCCTGTCGAACACCTGGAAGTTCCGGCTCGGTGCAGGCGCCGGCGTGGGCTTCTTCGCGTTCGGCAGCCTCTACCGCACCCAGGCCTTCCCCATGAGCCTGTCACCGTCGGATCCCGGGGACTATCGCAAGTGCATCGGCCCCAACAACCCGGCTGGGACGTATCGCTACTGCAACCAGTTGCGGGACGACGACGATCACTACGGCGGCTACAAGGAGCCTGGGTGGACGAAGGGGGGACGGCGGCCGGACGTGTTCCCGTGGGTGGCATTGCCGGAGCTGGGCGTGAGCTGGTCGGCCTCGAAGTCCTTCGTGCTCGACCTGGACTTCGGGCTGTCGATCGGCGGGATGATGGTGGCGCTCACCGGGCGCACGAAGATGTGAGCGGCGGCCGAGGTCGTCTCAGCGGCGCGCGCGACGCAGCAGGAGGGCCGCGGCGATGAGCAGGGCGCTGGCGGCCGAGGCGGCAGTTGCCGGGGCGGAGGGCAGGCGGCCCTGAGTCGCCGAGCAGGTGGGAGGGACCTGGTCGGCCGCGCACAGTGGCGAGAACCCGTTGCGAGGAATCGGATTGCACGCAGGATCGCTCTCCAGCGGCAGCGCGTCGCTCTGCGGATAGATCGCGCAGATCCCCGCCATGTCGTCAGCCGCGAGATTGCGCAGCGTCGGCGTGTACTCCGACTGCATCGTCGCCCCCTCCACCGCCGAGTGCGCCAGACCGAAGAAGTGCCCCAGCTCGTGCACCATCACCGACTGAAAGTCGTAGCCCTCCGTCTCGCCCACCGTCAGCTCGTGATCGTCCGTGTTCACCTCGATGTCGACGTCGAAGATCTCCCCCGTCGCCACCTGGAACGTCACCGTCGTCAGCGCGATCTGCTGCGATGAGGGGTGGGGCCACCGTTCGTCGTAGAACACGATCAGGTTGACGTTGCCCGCGGCGCGGTTGTACTCGCCGCGATTGCACGCGGCGGGCCCCATGTCGATCAAGCGAATGGAGGGGAACTCACCCGAGCCGCAGTCCGCTGCCATCCAGGTCGCGATCGAGTCGTAGGTGACCTGTCTCGCCGTCTCGTAGTCGATCTGCATCGAGGCGTCGCGCTGCAACGCGAACCCGACACACGGGCGCCCCCAGTACAGGGGCTCACCGCACGCCTCCCCCTCCATCGGCTCGCACAACGGCCCGTCGGGATCGCAGGTCGTGGTCCTGCAGTACGCGTGCGCATCGGGCGCCACGGCGATCATCGCCAACGACAACGTCAGCGCCATCGATGCCGGGGTTCTCGTGGGCAGGCTCACTTCCCTCAGGGGTAGAACACGGAGCCGACTCCGTCAACGCCGGGTCGGTTCGCGCATGTTGCTTGATCTCCGTCCGGACCGCGACCATGGTCCGCGGCATGGACCGCGTCCCTGCACCTTTGCCGACCGTACCTTGGGCCCAGCACGAAACGCACGGAGCGCACCGCCACCCATGATTCGACGGTGGTGGATGCGACGAGTCGAGGCGTGGCGGGCCTCGACTTGGGAGAGACGGGCGCTGTGGGTGGTTGCCGTGTGCGTCGCGGCCGCGGCAGTGGCGCCGATCTGGCGGGGACGATTCCTTCCGCTGCTCGACGAGCCCAATCACCTGGCGAGCGTGTTCGTGTGGCTCGAGTACAACGAGCCGTGGGCGAGGCTGAAGGAGTTCTACCGAATCGAATTCGCGTTCGCGCCGTATCTTCTGCAATACGGTGTCTCGTACCTGTTCGGATCGGTGGCCGGGGTCGAGATCGGACACAAGCTCGCGCTCTGCACCTACGTGCTGTCGCTCCCGGTCGCAGCGCTGATGTGGTGTCGCCGCACCGGCCGTTCACCGTGGCTCGCCCTGCTCACCGTCCCCCTCGCCTACAACTACAACTGGTCCTACGGCTTCCACCCCTACACCTTCGGAGTCGCCGCCTTCCTCTTCGCCGTCGTCGCGCTCGACACATTCCTCGAACGCCCGCGCGTCGGCAATGCCATCGCCGCTGCTCTCCTTCCCATGGTCTGCTACGTCGGCCATCCCCTCCCTCTGCTCGCCCTGTACGTCACGCTTCCCGTTCTCTGGCTCTCCCACCGCCCGCGTTGGACCATCCTGCTCTACTCCGGCGCCATGATGCTGCCGAGCGCCAGCATCGTCGCTTGGCTCTCCTTCAGCCACGGCTACACTCCCACCTCCAACTCCGCCTCGTCTTCCAAGCCCTTCATCGCCGGGCTCCGCCTCCCGCTGTCGGAGCTCGCTCGCGACCTTCCAACCTACGCCCTCGACTCCGTCTCCGGGAACCTCGACGTCGCGGTCTTCTGGGTCCTCGCCGCCGCTGCCATCGTCGCGGCCGCAGGATCGACCCTCTCTCGTCGCCTGGCCCGCACCGCAACGACCGACCGCCCTGCGGGATGGCGGGGAATCCTTCTGCACTACCGCTCCGCATGGATCGGGCTGGCCATGCTCGGCCTCTACGTCGGACTCCCTATCCATCTGTCTCGCCCGTTCGACTGGTGGCTCGTCGGACCACGCTTCGCCTTCGTGGCTGCCTTCTTCCTGTTCCTCGCCCCCGCCGTCCCCACCCGCGCCCCCGGGCGATGGTTCCTCATCCCCATGGTGCCCGCACTCGCCGCCGTGGTGTTCCTGCCTCTGCTCGTGTCGCAGAAGTACGCGGACTTCAACCAGCGCGCAGCCCCGATGATCCGGCTCGTCGCGATGACCCGCTCCGACGCGAACATCCTGTTTCTCAGCATGAAACCCCGGGGCGATCCCGCCGTGAACGTGCACGCATGGAACCAGGGCTCCTCGTGGGTTCAGGTCCTGCACGGCGGCTACAGCCAATCGGGATTCACCCACAGCATCGAGGGATTCCCCTACGGCCGCACCGTTCAGCTGCCTGCACCGCCGTGGAACGCAGCCGAGCAGTTCAACCCCGCCGTGCATGCCGCCCGCTACGACTACGTCCTCGTGCGCAATCAGACCGTTCCCGTCTTCCCGGACAACGACCCCGAGTTCCACCTCGCAGCCCAGGAAGGCGCGTTTGCGCTCTACGAACGCCATGCGCGCGTGGAGCCGCGCAAGTCCGTGACCAGCGGCCGCTGACCCGACGAGCCCTCCACACGCGTCGCCAAGACGCGGTCGGCGTCACGAAGCTGACGCCCCGGTCGGACCGCGTGCCGGGCCGTCCCATCCGGACTGGCACGGTGCGGCACACGTCGTTGCGGGGTCCGCGCCGGATTGCGTGAGATCTCCCGGCAACCGGACTGCGGCATGGAACCTGTATCGGACACGAGCGGGCACTCGCTCTGCCCCATCTCCCCGCTACCGTTGCCACGAGGTCCGCCATGTCGAAGCGCCACCGGATGACCAACAAGCCTACCCCCAAGACCACCCGCTCCCCTCGCGCTTCCTCCCTGTGCAACGAACCCGTCGCGACACGCACGGACATGGATTCCTTTCCCCCGCTCGCCTCCGACGACATCGACGAATCCGTCGAGACTCCGTTGTCGCCCGAGCTGATCGCGCGTCGCACGCGCGCCCGCTGGGCCGTCGGACTCTTCCTCGGCGTCGCAACCCTGTTCTTCGCCGTCGGCGTGGGCAAGACGACCCTCGCGGCGCGCTCTTCCTCGCTCGGCGCTCCGGCCTCCGTGCCGAATCGCATCGAGTCCGCGTTCGGTACGCGCGTCACTGCGCTCGCGCACAGCACGGTGGTCACGACGCCCGAGATGCCGCAACCGCCCGCGGCCGTCGCTCCGAAGGCCGACGTTGCGCACGAGCAGACGGCGACCTCCTCACCCGATCCGGAGCGTGCCGGGAAGCTGCGCAAGCAGGCCGAGTCGCTGCTCGACCGCGGGCGCTATCGCGAGGCGATCGAGGTCTCACGCGAGGCCATCGCGGCCGATCCCACGCACGCCCTGCCCTACCTGTACATCGGCTCGGCGTTGCAGAGCACCGGCAAGTGGAAGGACGGGATCGCCGCCTACTCGGAGTGCGTGAGGAATGCGAAGCGGGGGCCTGTCCACGAGTGCTCGGCGTTGGGCGGTCGCAAGTAGCCAACCACCCATCGATGACCTCCCGCCTCGCCGCTTGCCCGGCCCTGTCGATCGACCTATGACACGCGCATGTCCAGGAAGCGGCGACATCACGACCCCACCGCCAGACCGAACGCGCCGGGCCCCGCCGACGACACGACGCTCCCCTCTCCCTACGATGACTCGGAGGGGAGCTGGGAGCAGGGCGATCCGGAGGACGAGGACGAAGAAGAAGAAGACCCAGAGCCCCGAGCCGTGGTTGCGACTGTCGGCGATCTCGGAACGTGGATCCCGCAGAGCCTGCGTCTGCGCTACGCCGATCGACCCGTGTGGTTCTTGTGCGAGCACGACGCGTCGCTCGTGGGAGTATTCGAGCGGATGCCGGAAGGGGCGTTCGCGAAGGCGGAGGGCGAGACGATCCTCGCCGGACTGCGAGCATTCTCTCTCGATCAGAACGAGAACCTTCAATGGCTGCTCGGAGTGACCGAGGGCATCCAGTACGGTTTCCACGTCGACGCTTCGCTCGACGACGTCGTCGAGTCCTTCGAGGATGACGGCTTCATCGTCGTGCCGGCGGTGAAAGACGGAGCGATTGCGCTGGGGGAGGAGTAGGCGTCGGGTCAGCCGGAGCGCGAACGCCGCACGGACAACAGCAGAGCGATTGCGCCCAAGAGCCCCAGGAAGCCGACGCGACTCGAGCCACCGGTGCTGCGACAACTGCACCCCGAATCGTCGCCGTCGGACGGGAAGTTCCCGCTCCCCGCCGCACCGGCTGCGCCACTCGCTCCCGGAGCATCGCCTCCCGCATCCCCTGCAACGCTGCCGTCCGTCGAAGTGGAGGAGTCCGCGCCGGTGTCGGCGCCCGCGTCGAGAGCCTCACAACCCGGCCCCGGATCGGAGCCTTCGGGGAACACGGTGGAGTCGCCTTGGACAGCGAACGGGACACGCTTGCCGCCGAGCCAGACCTCCTTCGCAACCACCGCGACGGTGTACGGCGGCGCCTCGAGGGTCTGGACTTCGGTCGCCTCCACGCGCACACACCCGTCGGGATTCCGAAGCACTGCGACGTCGAACGAGCCTGCCTTCGAGGCTTTGATCAGGTTCACTCCCGCCATCGACACGAAGGTGCCCCCCTGCAAGAAGGCACGGCGCAGGGCTCCGCTCGAATCGAGCCCGAAGGCGAACAACGTTCCGTCGGTCGACGCCTCCGGGATCTGCGGAATCGACTGGTTCGCAGGCTTCACGCTGATCGTCCCCGTCTGCCCGGAGCCCAGGAACGATGCAGCCGCGTCGACGCCCCAGGGGCCCGCGACGACGAGTCCCGACGGGGGATCGCCGAGCACGACGGCGGTCGAGCGAGCGGTCTGAGGCAGCGTCACGTCCATCGAGTACGACGCGTCGTCGAACCACACGGTGCCGGCGCCGTTGAACTGCAGCGCGATGCGCACGCCATCCACCCCGCTCGCGGGCGCCTTCGTCTGCAACACGATCTCGGTCCAATCCGTCGCAGAGGAGGCGTCGATCTTGACCTGCTCCCCGGCGGGATCGGCGATGTACGCCCCTTTGAGCGTGTAGTACGGCTGAATCGATATCGTCCCGCTCGCCGACTTCGACTTGGCAAACACCTTGACCGTCAGCGTCGAGCCCGCCGCCAGGCTCATCACCTCGGAGTAGTAGTATCCGGTCGTCGAAGAGGTGTGCGCGATCCGCGCGCTGTGCGTTCCCGATCGCGCCACCGACGCGTCCGCCACATGGGAGCCGTCGTCGAAACGAGGTTGCCAGCTGGCCAGGCCGCTCTCGAATCCGGGGTTGTCGAAGGCGACGTGCGCCTGCAGGCCGGGCACGAGCGCGGCCGCAAAACGCACCTCCTTGGCGGACTGACTGCGCCACTCGCCGTAGGGGCCGTAGTCCGCGGCGCCAGG